>NZ_JANEWM010000189.1:0-472 GCF_028069825.1 Citrobacter sp. Igbk 14 | reverse complement strand
CTCCGAGTACCCCAGCCGGCGCGCGGTTTCCTCGACGGTGAGACCCGAGTTCAACAGTTCGGCGGCCAGGGTCGCGCGGACCTCGTCGAGCAGCGCACGGTAGCTGGTGCCCTCGGCGGCCAGTCGGCGGTGCAGAGTTCGTTCGGTGATGCATAACTCCTTGGCGACCGTGGCCATCGCGGGAATCTGTGTCGAGTCCTGGACCATCCGCGTGCGAATGGCACCAGCCAGCCCCCGACGAATGCGCCGCCGATTCAACAGCTCCTCGCACTGGCGAACGCAGATCGCCGCGGTCTGCGGGTCCGCCGCCGGCATAGGCTGGTTGACCAGGTCAATCGGGATAACCAGCACGTTGCGAGAGGTCTCCTCGACGACGACCGTCAGGTTTTCGATTTCCACCGTATCGGTGGGCAACTGCAGGTCCGCGAACTCGACTCGAACGGTGATCGGCGAATGGCCGGCGCCCAGGAGC
>NZ_JANEWM010000188.1:0-477 GCF_028069825.1 Citrobacter sp. Igbk 14 | reverse complement strand
CCACGCAGCCGTGCCTCGTCCTTACGTGCCGCCCCGCCGCGCACTGTTGTTGTCGTTGTTGTTGATTCTCTGACGCCGCAGAACCTCGCGCTTCCCCGGTTTGCGGGCGCTGGCAGAGATAACACCCAGTGGCCGCGTCCACGCGTTAGTCAATCTTGGAGAAAGATCAACCCGCCGATGACCACATTTTCCATACGCACCCGCGTCGCCATCGAATTCGACATCACCTGGGAGGCCGAGAAAGCTTGTACCGACATCGCCTGAGGAAGACAGATGAGCATCGCAGATAACGTCACACAACTGATCGGGAACACTCCGCTGGTCCGGCTGAACCGCGTCACCGACGGGGCGGTCGCCGAGGTCGTCGCCAAGCTGGAGTTCTTCAACCCGGGGAACAGCGTGAAGGACCGCATCGGGGTCGCGATGATCGATGCGGCCGAGCAGGCGGGCCTGATCAAGCCGGACACGATCACCCTC
>NZ_JANEWM010000187.1:0-445 GCF_028069825.1 Citrobacter sp. Igbk 14 | reverse complement strand
TCCCACCGGTGGTGAAGAACACCCGGTTCAGGTCGCCCGGTGCGTAGCGCGCGAGGCGCTCGGCGAGTTCCACCGCGGTCGGGGTGGCGTACCCCCACAGCGGGAAGTAGGCCAGCGTGCTCGCCTGCCGCGCGGCGACCTCAGCGAGTTCGGTGCGGCCGTGGCCGACCTGCACCGTGAACAGCCCGGACAGCGCGTCGAGGTAGCTCTTGCCGCGGTCGTCGAAGATGGTCACGCCGTCGCCGCGGACGATGATCGGCGGCGTGATGTCGGGGCCGTGCCGGGCGAAGTGCAGCCACAGGTGTTCTGTCATGTTGACCGTGAGCGTAGCGCGCTGGCTTTCATGGCCCGGCGCCTTACTCGCGCCGTTCCGGCGCTCGCCGTCACCGCGCTAGGCTCGCCTCAGTGCAGCAGGTCAGCGAATTCGAGTCCCTGCGGCCGCATC
>NZ_JANEWM010000186.1:0-489 GCF_028069825.1 Citrobacter sp. Igbk 14 | reverse complement strand
AGCCAGTCGTGATCCGACAGCACCGCCGACCCGCGGCCGGCGGTGCTGTCGGATCACGACTGGCTGATCAACCAGCGCGGCGTGGCCACGGTCGAACCGTGGGCCGGTAATCAGGTGCATGGCGTGGTCTGGCAGATCTCCGATGGCGACCTGGCCACCCTCGATAGCGCCGAGGGCGTGCCGGTCCGCTACCGGCGCGACCGGCTGACCGTGCACACCGACGACGGGCCGTCGCCGGCCTGGGTCTACATCGATCATCGGGTGACACCGGGTCCGCCCCGACCGGGCTACCTGCCCAAGATCATCGACGGCGCCGTGCAGCACGGGTTGCCGCAGCGCTGGATCGACTTCTTGCGGCGCTGGGATCCCTCCCGCTGGCCACGGCGGACGTCGGCGTCGGCGTCGGCGTCGGGGCCAGCACCGCAATCGCTATCAGCGTTGCTGAGCGATCCCACGTGACCGAGGCCGAGCTCGTTTGCCGTCTTCTGC
>NZ_JANEWM010000185.1:0-489 GCF_028069825.1 Citrobacter sp. Igbk 14 | reverse complement strand
CAACTTCTTCACCAACTTTGATGATACCGCGTTCTACACGACCGGTAACAACGGTACCACGACCGGAGATGGAGAATACGTCTTCGATAGGCAGCAGGAACGGCTTGTCAATCGCACGCTCTGGTTCTGGGATGTAAGAATCCAGGAAGCCAGCCAGTTCGATGATTTTCGCTTCCCACTCTGCTTCGCCTTCCAGCGCTTTCAGAGCAGAACCACGAACGATCGGAGTGTCGTCGCCCGGGAAATCGTACTGAGACAGAAGTTCGCGAACTTCCATTTCTACCAGTTCCAGCAGCTCTTCGTCATCAACCATGTCGCATTTGTTCAGGAACACGATGATGTACGGAACGCCTACCTGACGACCCAGCAGGATGTGCTCACGAGTCTGCGGCATCGGGCCGTCAGTCGCAGCAACAACCAGGATCGCGCCGTCCATCTGCGCAGCACCGGTGATCATGTTTTTAACATAGTCGGCGTGGCCCGGGCAGT
>NZ_JANEWM010000184.1:0-492 GCF_028069825.1 Citrobacter sp. Igbk 14 | reverse complement strand
GCGGAGCCATGCGGCGTCATTATGGGATGCACGCTCGAGTCGCATCTGGCGCACGCGCAACGGAATCATCGTCAACGAGACCAGTTCACCGTTGGCGGGATCCGTCCGAGTCAAATAGAGAAGCCTGAGTTCGCCGCGGAATGACTCGTGCCCGCCGATGCCTTCGTAGTCGTCGATGACGTCGCCGCAGCCATACAGGATGGGTCTGCCGCGGTAGATCTCGATCGGCCTGGCGTGGTGCGAGGAGTGACCGTGCACGATGTCGACGCCGGCATCGATCAGCCGGTGCGCGAAGGCGATTTCACTTTGCCCTATCCCGTAACCCCAATTGGATCCCCAGTGCACCGAAACGATGGCGACATCGCCGTCGCGTTTCTGGGCCAGCACCTCCGCCGCCACCTCGTCGGCGACGTCCCGCACCGGGGCATCCCGAATCAGCCACACCCCGGGCTTATCGTGGTGCGCCGCCCACGACGCAGGAACGCCTGCCGA
>NZ_JANEWM010000183.1:0-476 GCF_028069825.1 Citrobacter sp. Igbk 14 | reverse complement strand
CACCAACAACGACAAATTCGCCCAACCGCTGAACGAATATTGGACGCCATAGGCTCGCTAAAGCGTCGCATGTCGGTAGCGCACTTGCTCGACTGACGACGTGCCGAAATCCGCTGTGCGCCAAGTCCCATCGGGTCGCCAGCCCTCGCGTTCATAGAAGTGCCGAGCGCGGATGTTCGCGTCCAGCACCCACAGCACGGCGTCCGTCACACCGACCGCCCGCAGCCGCTCACGGGCGGCCGTCATGAGCAAGCCACCCAGGCCCGCACCCAGCCAGGCCGGGTCGACATAAAGGGCCATCAGCTCACCGAAGTTCGGTAAGTCGTTGTCGCGACACGGGCCCACGGTGGCAAAGCCGCGAATCGCAGACCCGTCGACCGCGACGAAGGTGGACGGCATCCGCAAGCCCATCCGGCCGAAGGTGTACCGATTGACCAACGCCTCCGGGGTGAGGCCCTCGAGGTAGTCCTGGTCGA
>NZ_JANEWM010000182.1:0-508 GCF_028069825.1 Citrobacter sp. Igbk 14 | reverse complement strand
GTTGCGGATTCGGCGGGTCGTTCGCGCGTCGGAGTCGTACACCTCGTCGTAGACGGTCGGGGAGGTGCTATTCAAGCCGGCCTGCAGCAGGTCGAATGCCGACTTGCGGGTCGTGGTGTAGGTGATCTTCGCATCAGCGGAGATGTTGTGGGCGTTGCCTTCGACCTCCCACGCCGCCAGCGGGGCGATGTGGTGGACCCTGACCCAGCTCGCGCCGAACACCTCGCGGCAGAAGTCCTCGATGTCGTCGGTGCTGACCCAGGGCGAGCCCAGCTCGATGCGCACCTCATCGCGGCCCAGCCAGCGCGGCTGGACCTGTTGCAGTGCAGCCACATTGCGCTCGTAGGAGGGATCGCTCGCGGCGGCCGCCAACGCGTCCTGCAACTTGGCGCGGACGTTGCCGCACAGGTAGTCGCGGGCGGTGTGCGCCCGACCTGTGGTGGGGTCGCGATAGGCCAGATCGCCGAGGGCGTGAAACGCCGCCTCGGCGGTGGGCAGCGCCAGCAGC
>NZ_JANEWM010000181.1:0-509 GCF_028069825.1 Citrobacter sp. Igbk 14 | reverse complement strand
GGTGGGCACCGTCTGCAACGAACTGGCCCAGGCCTGTGGTCTTGGGGTGCTGCTCGAAGAGGAGCGACTTCCCGTGGCGCCCATGGTGAACGGTGCCTGCGAGCTGCTTGGCATCGACCCGCTGTACGTCGCCAACGAGGGCAAGTTCGTCGCCGTGGTCGCGCCGGAGGAGGCGGCGGCCGGGCTGGCCGCGCTGCGGTCCCATCCGCTGGGCGCCGATGCGGCCGAGGTCGGCGAAATCGTCACCGAACCAGCCGAAAGCGTGGTGCTGCGAACCGGATTCGGTGGAACACGGATCGTCGACATGCTCGTCGGCGACCCGCTGCCGCGAATCTGCTAGGGAAGGAAGGCCGCACATGTGTCTTGGAATTCCGGGTCGGATCGTTGAGATCACCGATCCCGAAAACTATTTGGCGAAGGTCGACGTCAGCGGCGTGCAGCGCACCATCAGTGTCCGGCTGCTCGAGGACGACATGCCGGAACCCGACGAGTGGGTCCTGGTTCACGTC
>NZ_JANEWM010000180.1:0-520 GCF_028069825.1 Citrobacter sp. Igbk 14 | reverse complement strand
CGGTCTCGTGGGCGACGTAGACCCATCCGGTCTTGAAGATAGTGTCCATTTCGCGGCGGAAGATCTCAGCGGACGTGTACACGGTCCCGTGCACACGGTCGTGGCGGATGACACTGCCGACGTCGAAGTCGTCGACGGCGGGGGCGGATTCAAGTGTCGTCACTGGTCCTCCAGAATGTCGATGGCCGGGATGGCGACGTCGCCGAGGTGGCGGAAACCAATATGGACTGTTGTGCCGATGGGCGGTGCGGTGTCCGCAGGTTGCACGGTCGTCATCACAATCCGGTGCCCACTCGTCAGCTCGACGTCGACGATGGGGTAGGGCACCAGGCCGTGCACCAGGCCCGCTTCACGCCGGTGCATGAGCGTTGCAGCGTGTACGGTCCCGCGTAAATCAACTGTGCGCCAGTCTTTTTCGGCGTTTCCGCATTGGTCGCAGACTTCTTGATCGAGCTCGAGCGGCAGGGCGCAAGCCTCGCAGAACGGCAATGCGAGCTGATTGCGTGCGGCCGCTCGGTAC
>NZ_JANEWM010000018.1:0-80114 GCF_028069825.1 Citrobacter sp. Igbk 14 | reverse complement strand
TAATTATATTTTATATTTCAGCTAACAACTGTACCGGTTAAGTTAAAGGCATTTAAAATCAATCACATAAAATTGCGTTTGATCCGGGTAAATCTCGGCAATCACCTGTTTAAGCTCTTTAAGCGTCATGTTTTCCTGCTGGGCATGTTTTTCCGTTAGCGTATCCAGTGTAATGGTTGAAGTGCCGACAACTTCAATCGTGCAGAAGTAGCCATCATCCTCGAAGCGCCCAACGCGCAGAATATCGCCGGCTTTGAAGTGTGATTCAGACTCATCACGAATGGTGATGGTCTTACGTCCGGCCAGAATGTCATCCTGGAAGCGTTGAAAAAAAGTGATGTCATTTGGCTGCATGTTATTATTCCCTGTAGATGAAGTCTGATGAGTGAGTTTTGCCATTGTGAGTATGTTCTCCCACGCTGCCATCGCCAGTCTCAACAATCTTGAGATGCTGGTCTATAACTATGTCATCAAAAACCGTGACAAAGTCATGTACATGACCATTCGCGAACTGGCCGATGCCGTGGGCGTATCCACAACTACCGTGTTGCGCTTTTGCCGCAAGCTTAAGTGTGAGGGCTACTCAGAATTTCGCGTACGCTTTAAATTATATTTAGAGCAGAATGAACCGCAACAGGTTAATTTTGGCGCCAGCGAGATAATTAGCTTTTTTAAAGGCGTAAACAATGACGAGTTTGATAAACTGCTCGAACAGGCTGTTGATATTATATTATCTTCCGAGCGTATCATATTCGTCGGTGCGGGAACATCAGGGGCGCTTGCAAAATATGGCGCACGTTTTTTCTCCAATGTGGGTAAATTCAGTAACCATATCGACGATCCTTATTTTCCGGTAACCAATGATATGGCCAGAAACGCGCTGGCGATTGTCCTGTCCGTCTCTGGCGAAACAGAGGAAATCCTGCGTTTCGCCAGCCAGTTCAGCCTACACAACTGTAAAGTCCTGTCGATTACCTGCCATGAGCACTCACGACTGGCGAAACTCGCCGACTTTAACCTCTCCTGGCACGTACCACAAACCCGCATTGCGGGGGTCTATGATATTACCACGCAAATTCCTGTTATTTATATTCTGGAATCACTCGGCCGCAAGCTGGCGAAAAGATTAGCGTAAAAAAACAATATGTTTTTTTGATGTAACAAATCACATTTCCGCTATTTTGTTATATCGTGACATTTATCTTTCCTTTGTTAGACTCAAAATCAGATTGTATTAATTTGAGACTGAGCGCAGATGAAAAAACTTACCTTACCAAAAGATTTTTTATGGGGCGGCGCAGTAGCGGCGCATCAGGTTGAAGGCGGCTGGAACAAAAGTGGCAAAGGTCCCAGCATTTGCGACGTACTGACCGGTGGCGCACATGGTGTTCCCCGTGAGATCACTCAAGACATTGTGCCCGGCAAGTACTATCCCAACCATGAAGCTGTCGATTTTTACAGTCATTACAAAGAAGACATCAAGCTGTTTGCTGAAATGGGCTTCAAGTGCTTCCGTACCTCTATCGCATGGACTCGTATCTTCCCGCAAGGTGACGAATCACAACCGAACGAAGAAGGTCTGAAGTTCTACGATGATATGTTCGATGAATTGCTCAAATACAACATCGAGCCGGTTATCACACTTTCCCACTTCGAAATGCCGCTGCATCTGGTTCAACAGTACGGAAGCTGGACCAATCGCAAAGTCGTCGATTTCTTTGTTCGTTTTACTGAAGTTGTCTTTGAGCGCTACAAGCACAAGGTCAAATACTGGATGACCTTTAACGAGATCAACAACCAGCGCAACTGGCGCGCACCGCTATTTGGTTATTGCTGTTCCGGTGTAGTGTATACCGAACATGAAAACCCGGAAGAAACCATGTACCAGGTGCTGCATCACCAGTTCGTGGCCAGCGCTCTGGCAGTGAAAGCCGCACGCCGCATCAACCCCGAAATGAAAGTCGGTTGCATGCTGGCGATGGTACCGCTGTATCCGTTCTCCTGTAAGCCTGAGGATGTCATGTTCGCGCAGGAATCTATGCGTGAGCGCTATGTTTTCACCGACGTTCAACTGCGCGGCTACTATCCATCATATGTACTGAACGAGTGGGAACGCCGCGAATTCAACATCCGAATGGAAGCCGGAGATGAGCAAATCCTGCGTGAAGGGACCTGCGATTATCTCGGCTTTAGCTATTACATGACTAACGCAGTAAAAGCAGATGGTGGTAGCGGCGATGCAATCTCGGGTTTTGAAGGCAGTGTGCCAAACCCACACGTAAAGGCCTCCGACTGGGGCTGGCAGGTAGATCCAGTTGGGCTGCGCTATGCATTATGCGAACTGTACGAGCGTTATCAGAAACCGCTGTTTATCGTCGAAAACGGTTTTGGCGCCTACGATAAAGTAGAAGAAGACGGTAGCATCAACGATGACTATCGTATCGACTATCTGCGTGCTCATGTCGAAGAGATGATGAAAGCAGTAACGTATGATGGCGTGGATCTGATGGGCTACACACCGTGGGGCTGCATCGACTGCGTATCATTCACCACCGGCCAGTACAGCAAACGATATGGCTTTATCTATGTGAATAAACACGACGATGGCACCGGCGATATGTCGCGTTCGCGCAAGAGAAGTTTTAACTGGTACAAAGAAGTGATTGCCAGCAACGGCGAGAAACGTTGATTTTTGCCGGATGGCGGCGTAAGCATCTTATCCGGCCTACAGGTTATGCTCCCGTAGGCCGGATAAGCGCAGCGCCATCCGGCAATTAAATGCCTACTTCCCGCCCGCCAGCTCCAGAAAACTGCCCGTCACGTAAGAGGCCTTTTCGCTCAACAACCAAACTATCGCCTGCGCGACCTCTTCCGGCTGTCCGCCTCGCTGCATCGGCAACATGGATTTCACGCGTTCAACCCTTCCTGGCTCTCCACCTGACGCATGCATCTCAGTGTAGATAAGACCCGGTCGTACGCAGTTTACACGAATCCCCTGTGCCGCCACTTCCAGCGCCAGTCCGGTCGTTAACGAATCCACAGCGCCTTTCGATGCGGCATAATCAACATATTCGAAAGGCGCGCCAAGTCTTGATGCTGCTGAAGAAACATTCACAATCGCCCCGCCTTGCCCCCCGTGCTTAAACGACATCCGTTTTACCGCTTCCCGACAACACAGAAAATAGCCAGTCACATTGGTTGCCAGGACACGATTGATTCGCTCAGCCGTTAGGTTCTCCACCGTGCTCTGCTCAAACAAGATCCCAGCATTATTGACCAGTGCAGCCAATGGTTCGCCTTCGCGGTCAATAGCATCGAACATCGCCACCACCTGACTCTCATCACTGATATCCGCACGCAGAATAAACGCGCGCCCTCCAGCAGCGATGATGCGATGGACCACCTCCGTTGCTGCGCGAATATTATGATGAAAGTTAACCGCAACCGTGTAGCCCTCTTCTGCCAACTGCAACGCTGTTGCCCGTCCAATACCACGACTGCCGCCAGTAACCAGTGCGATTCCCATGCTTTCCTCCAGATATGAAAAGGCCGGGAGGCGGCTTCGCCTTACCCGGCCTGGAAACGGCTTTACTACGCGAAAAAGTTACTGATATTCGCTCATCGGTACGCAGGAGCAGAACAGGTTACGGTCACCGTAAACGTCATCGAGACGCTTCACGGTCGGCCAGTATTTGTTCGCGACACCCGCCGGGAAGACAGCGATTTCGCGGCTATAACCGTGAGTCCACTCAGACACCAGTTCATTCTGGGTATGCGGAGAGTTAACCAGCGGGTTATCTTCCAGCGGCCACTCACCGACTTTCACGCGCTCGATCTCAGCGCGGATAGCCAGCATCGCGTTAATAAAGCGATCCAGTTCTACTTTGCTTTCAGATTCGGTCGGTTCCACCATCAGCGTACCCGCTACCGGGAACGACATGGTTGGCGCGTGGAAACCATAGTCGATCAGACGCTTGGCAATATCCAGTTCGCTGATGCCGGTCTCTTCTTTCAGTGGGCGAATGTCGAGAATACATTCATGCGCCACACGGCCATCACGACCGGTATACAGCACCGGATATGCATCCTTCAGACGGCTGGCAATGTAGTTGGCATTTAGAATAGCCACCTGGCTTGCCTGCTTCAGGCCTTCAGCACCCATCATGCGGATGTACATCCAACTGATTGGCAGAATAGATGCACTACCGAACGGGGCCGCAGAAACTGCGCCCTGACGGGTGAGCATCCCTTCAATCTGTACCACACTGTGGCCCGGCACGAACGGTGCCAGATGCGATTTAACGCCAATCGGTCCCATACCTGGGCCGCCGCCGCCGTGCGGAATGCAGAACGTTTTATGCAGGTTGAGGTGCGATACATCTGCGCCGATAAAGCCTGGCGAAGTGATACCAACCTGGGCGTTCATGTTCGCGCCATCAAGGTAAACCTGACCGCCAAACTGATGCACAATTTCACATACTTCACGGATGGTTTCTTCATATACGCCGTGCGTAGACGGATAGGTGACCATGATGCAAGAGAGGTTTTCACCCGCCTGTGCCGCTTTTTCGCGCAGATCGCCAAGATCGATGTTACCGTTCTTATCACACGCAACAACGACGACCTGCATACCTGCCATTTGAGCAGAGGCCGGGTTGGTACCATGTGCAGAAGCCGGGATCAGGCAGATATCACGATGACCTTCATTACGGCTTTCGTGATAATGACGAATTGCCAGCAGGCCAGCATATTCGCCCTGTGCACCGGAGTTCGGCTGCATGCAGACAGCGTCATAACCGGTCAGTTTTACCAGCCACTCGGAAAGCTGGCCGATCATCTGGTGATAACCTTCTGCCTGTTCTGGCGGGCAGAACGGGTGCAGTTCGGCAAATTCCGGCCAGGTGATTGGAATCATCTCAGCTGCCGCATTAAGCTTCATGGTGCAGGAGCCCAGCGGGATCATCGCCTGGTTCAGCGCCAGATCTTTACGCTCCAGCGAGTGCATGTAGCGCATCATTTCAGTTTCGCTATGGTAGCGATTAAATACCGGATGGCTGAGGATTGCGTCATCACGCAGCATGCTGTCCTGAATAGAACGGCTGTCGAGCGCTACATCTTTATCCAGCGCGTCGATGTTCAGGCCGTGGCTGTCGCCCAGCAGGACGTTGAACAATTGCACAACATTTTCGCGAGTGGTGGTTTCATCGAGGGTGATACCTACTGCGTTATGAATATCGCTGCGCAAGTTGATTTCAGCCGCTTCAGCACGCGCCAGTACGGCCGCTTTATCAGCCACTTCTACACACAAGGTGTCGAAGTAATGCGCATGCCGCAGCTTCAGTCCTTTCTGTTGCAGACCTGCCGCCAGAATATCGGCCAGGCGGTGGATGCGGTTTGCGATGCGTTTCAGGCCTACCGGACCATGATAAACGGCATACAAGCTGGCGATGTTGGCCAGCAGTACCTGCGAGGTACAAATGTTGGAGTTCGCTTTCTCGCGACGGATATGCTGTTCACGAGTCTGCATCGCCATACGCAGTGCGGTATTGCCCGCCGCATCTTTCGATACGCCGATAATACGGCCAGGCATAGAGCGTTTGAATTCATCTTTAGCAGCAAAGAACGCTGCGTGCGGACCACCGTATCCCATCGGTACGCCGAAACGCTGTGCAGAGCCGAACACAATGTCTGCGCCCTGTTTACCCGGGGCGGTCAGCAGAACCAGCGCCATAAAATCGGCAGCAACGCTGACCACGACCTTACGGGATTTCAACTCAGCAATCAGTTTGCTGTAGTCGTGCACTTCACCGGTAGTACCAACCTGCTGTAACAGCACGCCGAACACATCCTGGTGATCCAGTGCTTTTTCCGCATCATCGACGATAACGTCAAAACCGAAGGTTTGTGCACGGGTACGCACGACATCCAGGGTTTGCGGATGAACATCAGCAGCGACAAAGAAACGGTTGGCGTTTTTCAGCTTACTGATACGTTTTGCCATCGCCATAGCTTCAGCGGCAGCGGTGGCTTCATCCAGCAGAGATGCGGATGCCATGTCCAGCCCCGTCAGGTCCAGCGTCACCTGCTGGAAGTTCAGCAGCGCTTCCAGACGGCCCTGAGAAACTTCTGGCTGATACGGCGTGTACGCGGTGTACCAGCCCGGGTTTTCCAGCATGTTGCGCAGGATAACCGGCGGCAACTGCACGGCGGTGTAGCCCATGCCAATGTAGGACGTGAAGCGCTTGTTACGCCCGGCGATGGCTTTTAATTCTGCCAGCGCAGCGTATTCGGTCGCCGCCTCGCCTACCTGCGGCGGGGTTGCGAGCTGAATGTCTTTCGGCACAATCTGGCCGATCAGCGCGTTTAACGACTCGGCGCCTACCGCATTCAGCATCTCTTGCTGCTGCGCGGCGTCCGGTCCGATGTGGCGTTCAATGAAAGCGCCGCTGTTTTCAAGCTGGCTTAACGTCTGTGTCATGGGCGATGGTTCCTGAAACGTGCAGTGAATCGTGATTGTCTCTGTCTACGTGCCCGGTGGCGCTAGCGCTTACCGGGCCTACGCATGCTTTGTAGGCCGGATAAGCGCAGCGCCATCCGGCAAAAGCGTATTTACTCGTCTTCTAACAAAGCTTCATATGCGGTCGCATCCAGCAGTGATTCAATCTCACTTTCATCGCTGGCTTTGATTTTGAAGATCCAGCCGCCGGTATACGGCTCGCTGTTAACCAGCTCCGGAGAGTCGCTGAGTGCATCATTAACCGCAACAATCTCACCGCCGACTGGCGCATAAATATCAGATGCCGCTTTTACGGATTCCGCAACGGCGCAGTCATCACCCGCGCTAACGGTCGTGCCAACGTCAGGCAGATCAACGAAAACCATGTCGCCCAGCAGCTCCTGAGCGTGTTCGGTGATACCAACGGTGTAAGAACCGTCAGCTTCTTTGCGCAGCCATTCGTGTTCTTTGCTGTATTTCAGTTCTGCAGGTACGTTGCTCATCAATCAATCTCCAAAAAAGGATGAATTACGCGACGGCTTTGCCGTTACGCACAAAAATAGGTTTAGTGACTTTAACTGGCATTTCGCGGTTACGAATTTGCACAATCGCCGTTTCGCCGATACCTGCCGGAACGCGTGCCAGCGCGATGCTGTAGCCCAACGTTGGGGAGAAGGTTCCGCTGGTGATGATGCCTTCATGCTGGTTGCCCGACGCATCAGTAAAACGCACTGGCAGTTCATTGCGCAGCACACCTTTCTCCGTCATGACCAGGCCGACCAGTTGCTCGTGGCCTTTTTCGCGCTGCATTTCCAGCGCTTCACGACCAATAAAGTCGCGATCGGTCGGTTCCCACGCGATAGTCCAGCCCATATTGGCTGCCAGCGGGGAGATACCCTCATCCATCTCCTGACCATACAGGTTCATACCGGCTTCTAAACGCAGCGTATCACGCGCGCCCAGACCGCAAGGCTGAACACCGGCTTCGACCAGCGCACGCCAGAAATCCGCAGCCTTTTCATTCGGCATGGCAATTTCATATCCCGCTTCACCGGTATAACCCGTGGTCGCGATAAACAAATCACCCGCCTGAACGCCGAAGAACGGTTTCATACCTTCAACAGCATGGCGTTGTTCGTCAGTAAACAACGTGGCAGCTTTTGCCTGCGCGTTTGGTCCCTGCACCGCGATCAGCGACAGGTCATCACGAACAGTGATGTCGATGGCGTAAGGTTCAGCGTGTTGGGTAATCCAGGAGAGGTCTTTTTCGCGGGTGGCGGAGTTTACAACGAGGCGGAAGAAATCTTCAGTGAAGTAGTAGACAATCAGGTCATCTATCACGCCGCCCGAAGCATTGAGCATACCGGAGTAAAGGGCTTTACCTGTCTTCGTTAGCTTCGCGACGTCGTTTGCCAGCAGATAGCGCAAGAACTCCCGGGTGCGGCTGCCGCGCAGGTCGACGATGGTCATGTGCGACACATCAAACATACCGGCATCGGTGCGGACAGCATGGTGCTCATCGAGCTGAGAACCGTAATGCAGTGGCATCATCCAGCCATGGAAATCAACCATGCGCGCGCCACATAGCGTGTGTTGTTCGTACAAAGGAGTCTGTTGAGCCATCTTTTCCTCGTTGAATAAGCGGGGCTATCAACTCTTTCGTGGTGAAATCTTCGCCACGAAACCCAGCACCACAGCCGCTCCAGGGGCTGCGACGCAAACGTTCTCTTTGTCCTGAACTTACCACCGAAACAGACGCTAAACCATAAGGCAAAATTAACCATCACATTAGCTTATGACTAAAAATGGCCAGATCTCCGACAGCATAAAAAACCAGTTAAATGCCATTATGTCAGAACAATAGGCGAAGATAAGTGAAGCTGAGCCGCATCAATCCATATTAAATGTGGAAAAAATGTCAAAAATGGCGTTATGAAAAAAACGTAATATTAAAAAAACTAATGCGAAAAAAGGCGTGGAATTAGATTATTTCAAATGAGAGAGTCATCCCGGCGCGTACGCCGGGAGAGGAAAGTGTGACGGGTTTCAAACTCTTAAGATTGTCCTTACGGACACTCGCGTAGCCACTCAGGAAGATCGTTCAGCCCCATCGCCTGGCGGATGAGTTGTGGTTTTACGCCCGGGAGGGTATCGGCCAGTTTCAGACCAATATCACGCAGTAATTTCTTCGCCGGATTTTCCCCGGCAAACAGTTCACGGAACCCCTGCATTCCAGCCAGCATCAGCGCAGCACTGTGCTTGCGGCTACGCTCATAACGGCGCAGATAGAGGTACTGGCCGATGTCTTTCCCCTGACGTTGCAGGCGCTTAAGTTCATCAATCAACTCCGCTGCATCCATAAAACCGAGGTTCACCCCCTGCCCTGCCAGCGGATGGATGGTATGCGCCGCATCCCCTACCAGGGCCATACGATGGGCGGCAAACTGGCGGGCATAGCGTCCCGTCAGCGGAAACGTCTGGCGTTCGCTTTCAAGCTGGCATAACCCCAGACGATTATCGAAAGCGATATTCAGAGCCTGATTGAAATCATCTGCACTTGCCTGCTGCATACGTTCAGCGTCCTGCGGCGAGAGAGACCAGACAATAGAGCACAAATGTGGGTCGCTAAGCGGCAGGAACGCCAGGATACCTTCGCCATGAAACGCCTGACGCGCAACCGCGCCATGGGCTTCTTGCGTGCGGATCGTCGCCACCAGCGCATGATGACGGTAATCCCAGAACGTCAGCGGAATATCCGCTTTGTTGCGCAGCCACGAGTTTGCACCGTCAGCACCAATCACCAGACGGGCGGTCAGCATGGAGCCATCTTTCAGCGTCAGGAACGCCTCATTCTCTCCCCAGGCCACCTGCTGTAACTCAGCCGGTGCCATCAGCGAGATATCTGCTGAACGCTGTGCTTTTTGCCACAGTGCGTAGTGAATCACCGAGTTTTCAACGATATGCCCCAAATGGCTGTAACCCATACTCTGGTCATCAAATTCAATGCGTCCAAAGCTGTCTTTATCCCAGACTTCCATGCCGTGGTAGCAGCAAGCGCGACGGGCAACAATATCCGACCATACGCCAAGGCGCGTCAGCAGTTTTTCACTGGCCGCGTTAATTGCCGACACGCGAAGCTGAGGGGGTGCATCCGCCGCCAACGGCTGCGGAACATGTTGTTCTAACACAGCAACGCGTAATCCGCTGCCCTGTAGACCGCAGGCAACCGCCAGTCCCACCATGCCGCCACCAACAATTGCTACATCAACACTTTGCACTGTTTGCTCCTGAAAATAGGACAATCAAAAACCGTAGGCCGGATAAGGCAAAGCCGCCATCCGTCATCCATTCCGCTACATTGCCTGATGGCACTGCGCTTATCAGGCCTACTTCTTTAATTCGGCCTACAGGTCATATTTATCGCGCAACCCAACCGAGGGTCCGCTCCGCCAACGCATCGCGCGCGGGTGTGAATAATTCCATCGCCATCAGTCCGGCGTTACGCCCAACGACCAGCGGAGCCCAGCGATTGGCGAACAGATACACCAGACTGTTGGTGACACCAATCGTCGCCTCGCGATCGCGCTGACGACGCTGTTGATAACGCGAAAGCACCGCATAATCGCCCACATCTTCGGCATCATCCTGGGCCTGAGTCAGCGTTTCGGCAAGACTCATGACATCACGAAGCCCAAGGTTAAAACCTTGTCCGGCAATCGGATGCAGCGTCTGCGCCGCATTACCTACCAGCACCGTACGATGGGTAATCGCTTTCAGCGCGGTTGTTAAAGACAGCGGGTAAGCGCTGCGTTTACCTGCCTGAGTAATACGCCCCAGCCGCCAGCCAAATGCGCGTTGCAGTTCGCGGCAAAACTGTTCATCTGACCAGGACATGATCTCTTCACGCTTCTCCAGCGGATGGCACCACACCAGCGAGCATCGCCCCTCCGCCATTGGCAGCATGGCCAGCGGACCATGCGGCGTGAAACGCTCGTAGGCACGTCCGTCGTGAGGAACGGAAGTCGTGACGTTAGCAATGACGGCCAGTTGTTCATACGGCTGTTGCTGCCAGTCAACCCCACAGGCTGTCGCCAACGCAGAGCGCGTGCCATCTGCAGCCACCAGCAGATGCCCCGTAATCATTTCGCCATTTTCCAGTGTAACATCAACACGTTCTTGCGTGCGCGACACGCTGGCAACACGAGCGGGACAGTGCAATGTGACACCCGGCGCTTTACGCAGCAGCGCAAACAGACGTAGCCCCACATCGTGCAGTTCTACCACCTGACCGAGCGCTGAAATATGGTATTCCTGTGCATCCAGTGTTACGAATCCGGCATGCCCACGGTCACTGACGTGTACCGTTTTGATTGCCGTTGCGCAATCAGCAATTGCCTGCCACACGCCAATTCGCGCCAGCTGTTGGCTGGTTCCTGCCGCCAGCGCAATTGCCCGGGCGTCAAATCCCGGGTGGCGATCGGTTTCAGGTTCGCTCGCTTCTATCAGATGAACAGGCAGCGTCCCATGGCTCAGCGCTGAAATGGCCAGCGCCAGCGTCGCGCCGACCATGCCGCCACCGACGATAATCACGCTCATTGCAGTCGCGCCGCAGCCATCAGGGCTTCAATGTCATCCGCCTTCTTGACCACTCCGGCGGTCAGATTTTCATTACCGTCTTCGGTAATAAGGATGTCATCTTCAATACGAATGCCGATACCGCGGTAAGCAGGAGGGACATCGGCATCCGGAGCGATATACAACCCTGGCTCAACCGTGAGTACCATTCCCGGCTCCAGGACACGCGAACGGTCCTGACCATAAACACCGACGTCATGAACATCCAGACCCAGCCAGTGGCTGAGACCATGCATAAAGAAAGGTCGGTGCGCATTCTCGGTAATCAACTGATCGACTTCACCGTGCAGGATACCAAGCTTCACCAGGCCGGTAATCATGATGCGCACCACTTCGCCAGTCACCTCCTGAATGGAAGTCCCTGGACGATACAGACGCAGGCTGGTTTCTAACGACTCCAGTACGATGTCGTAGACCTCACGCTGGGCTGGTGTAAATTTGCCGTTAACCGGGAAGGTACGCGTGATATCGCCCGCGTAGCCTTTGTATTCACATCCAGCATCAATCAGCACCAGGTCGCCATCACGCATTTCACTTTCGTTTTCGGTGTAATGCAGGATACAGCCGTTTGCGCCGCTGCCAACGATGGTGTTATAGGATGGGTAACGCGCACCATGACGGGTGAATTCGTGATGAATTTCCCCTTCCAGGTGGTACTCAAACATCCCCGGACGGCATTTTTCCATCGCCCGGGTATGCGCCAGGGCGGTAATTTCCCCAGCCCGGCGCATAACAGCAATCTCTTCTGCCGATTTAAACAGGCGCATCTCATGCACCATCGGACGCCAGTCGATAATTGCTGCAGGCGCATGCAGATTTTGCCGGGAACCTTTACGCAGCTTATCCAGCGCCGTACTGACTATCTCGTCGGCCCAGGCATATTCACCCTGCGCGTGATACACCGCGTCCAGGCCATTGAGCAACAGGTGCAGCTGTTGGTTGATTTCGCTGAAGGCCAGCGCCCGGTCAACGCCCAGTTTTGCCGGGGCTGCATCCTGGCCCAGACGGCGGCCAAACCAGATCTCTGCAGTCAGGTCGCGAACCCGGTTGAACAAAACGCTGTGGTTATGAGTGTCATCACTTTTAATCAGCACCAGCACGGCTTCAGGTTCGTTAAAACCGGTGAAGTACCAGAAATCACTGCTTTGGCGGTACGGGTATTCACTGTCCGCGCTGCGTGTCGCTTCGGGTGCCGCGAAAATTAGCGCGGCGCTGCCAGGCTGCATTTGCGCCAATAATGCCTGGCGACGACGCTGGAATTCTTGCTGAGATATCTCGCTCATCACACTCTCCTTTGCGTTTCGTTCTTAGTGCAGAGTCGGTTTACGGACTTCCGGTGCGGTCGGTTGCTGACGCGTGAATGTGTCATGGCACAGCAATGCAGCAACACGCACATATTCGATGATCTCTTCGAGTGACATTTCCAGCTCTTCCTGATCTTCGTCTTCGTCATAGCCCAACTGGGCGATATTACGCAGATCATCGATCGCTTCGCCGGTTTCACCGGTCACTTTGTCGAGCTTCGGTTGTGTCACACCGAGGCCCAGCAAAAAGTGGTTTACCCAGCCAGCCAACGCATCAGCGCGATCGAACACGCTAACGTCATCGCCTTCAGGCAGATAAAGCTGAAAAAGGAAGCCATCATCTTCCAGCGCATCGCTGGTGGCAGAGTGCATTTTCAGCAGAGCCTGAGCCAGCTCGTGACCGAAAGCCAGACCTTCGTTCGTCAGGTCGTGCAACAGCGGCTGCCATGAGCTGTCGTTGTTGCCACCGCAAATCATCCCGCTGATCAAACCGTGCATTTCAGCGGGGGTCAATCCGGCCCCTTGTTGGTTCAAAAACTGGCTAACTTCGTTGTAACCAGGCATTTCGTTCTGTATAGACATAAGCATTCGTCATCAAAGGGAGGATATTCATGATATGCTACCACTTTGGACCCTGGTGGACCAGAAAAGGGCTTGTATCTTGATACCAGGGTAGCTATAGTGTCGCCCCTTCGCGGACCCACGGTCTGGAGACGAAGGCAGCGCAGTCAATCAGCAGGAAGGTGGCATGTCTGCACAACCCGTCGATATCCAAATATTTGGCCGTTCACTGCGAGTGAATTGCCCGCCTGAACAAAGGGATGCGTTGAATCAGGCTGCGGACGATCTGAATCAGCGATTGCAAGATCTGAAAGTTCGCACTAGAGTCACAAATACTGAGCAGCTGGTTTTCATCGCCGCGTTGAACATCAGCTATGAATTAACTCAGGAAAAAGCGAAGACGCGTGATTACGCGGCGAGCATGGAACAACGTATTCGGATGCTACAACAGACCATCGAACAAGCGTTGCTTGATCAGGGTCGCATAACCGAAAAAACGGGCCAAAACTTTGAATAACACTTTTCGGTTTACTGTGGTAGAGTGACCGTGAAGACAAAATTTCTCTGAGATGTTTGCAAGCGGGCCAGTCCCCTGAGCCGATATTTCATACCACAAGAATGTGGCGCTCCACGGTTGGTGAGCATGCTCGGCCCGTCCGAGAAGCCTTAAAACTGTGACGACGCATTCACCTTGAACCAAGGGTTCAAGGGTTACAGCCTGCGGCGGCATCTCGGAGATTCCCTTCTACCTGGCAACAGCCATGACACTACTTTCTGAACTTCCTTTATCCCGGCAAGAAATACGTCAACTCATTCGGCAACGCCGCCGTGCATTAACGCCCGATCAACAAAGAGATTTCGGCCAGCAAGCCGCGACCAGAATGCTGAGTTTTCCCCCTGTTGTACTCGCTCATACCGTGGCGGTGTTTCTTTCTTTTGATGGCGAACTCGATACCCAACCGTTGATCGAACAGCTCTGGCGGGCTGGCAAGCGCGTCTATCTCCCGGTTCTTCATCCCTTCAGCCCCGGTAATTTACTGTTCCTGCACTATCATCCTCAGAGTGAGCTGGTCACCAATCGCTTAAAGATCCAGGAACCACGCCTTGATGTACGCGACGTATTGCCGCTGTCGCAGCTGGATGTGCTAATTACGCCGCTAGTCGCGTTTGATGAAGACGGGCAAAGACTGGGCATGGGCGGCGGTTTTTACGATCGGACGCTACAAAACTGGCAGCAGCATCAGATCCAACCCGTAGGCTACGCGCACGATTGTCAGCGAGTGGAAAAATTGCCTGTCGAAGAGTGGGATATCCCGCTGCCTGCGGTGGTGACGCCATCCAAAATTTGGGCGTGGTAACCGTTTTTTGCCGATTGACAGCGCCGTTTTTTTGACCTAAATTCCTCGGTGAAGGGTGAGGGAGGCGAACCTCCCTCCTGCGTACTCTCTGTTAATATGCTGGGCAAGCGATGATTAACAGGATTAGCAGCATGATGACGACTCTCATCATCGTCCCTTTCCTTTTTAGAGCCCCTGCTTCGGTAGGGGCTTTCCCGTTTCAGCGCGATGCTGAGCCCCTATCGTAAATTTCTTTTAGTGCTGTACAACACGCAGCACTGCCTTTAGTTGCCAATTGCGGCAAGGCTCGAAAACAGAATGTATGCGTTACAGGAAGAGATGTTGAGGCAGGGAAATCAGAGGAAAGATGGGCAGGTCATCGCCTGCCCATATAGAGGAAATCAGTACAGCAGACGAGCGCGAATGGTTCCCGGCAGGGCTTTCATCGCCAGCAGCGCTTTCTCCGCCACATCTTCATCCGCTTCAATATCGATAACCACGTAACCTACCTGCGCGGACGTCTGCAGATACTGCGCGGCAATGTTGACGCCCTGCTCGGCAAAAATCTGGTTTAGCGCGGTCAGTACGCCTGGGCGGTTTTCGTGAATGTGCATCAGACGACGACCACCGTGCAGCGGCAGCGAAACTTCCGGGAAGTTAACGGCAGACAGCGTAGAGCCATTGTCGGAATACTTCGTCAGTTTACCCGCCACTTCCAGGCCGATGTTTTCCTGCGCTTCCAGCGTGGAACCACCGATATGCGGCGTCAGGATCACGTTATCAAAATCACACAGCGGCGAGGTGAACGGATCGCTGTTAGATGCAGGCTCCGTTGGGAAGACATCGATTGCCGCTCCCGCCAGATGTTTCGTTGCCAGCGCATCACACAGCGCAGGGATATCGACAACCGTACCGCGTGCAGCGTTGATCAGCAGTGCGCCTGGTTTCATCAGCGCAATCTCATGCGCGCCCATCAGATTTTTGGTGGAGGCGTTTTCCGGCACGTGGAGGCTGACTACATCGCTCATATTCAGTAGGTCGGAAAGATGCTGTACCTGCGTGGCGTTGCCCAGCGGCAGTTTATTTTCAATATCATAGAAATAAACGTGCATCCCCAGCGATTCCGCCAGAATGCCCAGCTGAGTACCAATGTGGCCGTAGCCGATAATCCCCAGTTTTTTGCCACGCGCTTCAAAAGAGCCGGTAGCCAGTTTATTCCACACGCCGCGGTGCGCTTTGGCGTTCGCTTCCGGCACGCCGCGTAGCAGTAGCAGAAGTTCGCCAATCACCAGTTCGGCAACGGAACGTGTGTTAGAGAATGGCGCGTTAAACACGGGGATCCCGCGTTTTGCCGCCGCGCTCAGATCAACCTGATTGGTGCCAATGCAGAAGCAGCCAATCGCGACCAGTTTCTCTGCGGCGTCAATCACATCTTCAGTCAGATGGGTTCGGGATCGCAGGCCAATGAAGTGGGCATCACGGATGGACTCTTTCAGCTGTTCAGTGTCCAGAGCGCCTTTATGAAACTCAATGTTGGTATAACCTGCTGCACGAAGGTTTTCGAGTGCTTTTTGGTGCACACCTTCAACCAGCAGAAATTTAATCTTATCTTTCTCCAGTGATACCTTTGCCATTTCCCGACCCTGTCTTTTTTTGTTCAAACTGATGTGTTGTGTGTGGGATTTTCATCCTCCTCTTCAACATATCAAAAAATAATATTGCGGCAATATGAACGTTTGCGTCGTCATGCTGAGGAAATGTCATTCAGCGGGAATTGTCAGAGGAAAATACTGGCGATAACTTTTTCTTTGGAGGGATCGGCAGGACAATATTATAAACGTGACACAAGTCACCAAATTTGCCCTGCCAAAATTTTTTTAACAGGAGAAGACTCTCCCGTCAGATCATTTTACGATAGTTTTCACGCCGTCCGGTGTGCCAATCAGCGCCACATCGGCACCACGATTGGCGAACAGACCCACGGTTACAACGCCCGGAATCGCATTGATGGCGTTTTCCATGGCCACGGCGTCAAGGATCTCCAGGCCGTGCACATCAAGGATAACGTTACCATTGTCAGTGACCACACCCTGACGATATTCAGGACGACCGCCCAACTTCACCAGCTGACGTGCGACTGCGCTACGCGCCATTGGGATCACTTCCACCGGCAGCGGGAAGTTGCCAAGAATATCGACTTCTTTGGACGCGTCCGCGATGCAGATAAATTTCTTCGCCACGGAAGCAATGATCTTTTCACGCGTCAGCGCTGCGCCGCCGCCTTTGATCATCTGCATATGTCCGTTGATTTCATCCGCGCCATCAACGTATACGCCAAGGCTGTCCACTTCGTTAAGATCGAATACGTGGATACCGAGGCTTTTCAGTTTTTCAGTCGAGGCATCCGAGCTGGACACTGCGCCTTCAATCTGACCTTTCATTGTGCCCAGCGCATCAATAAAGTGTGCGGCTGTTGAACCGGTACCTACGCCCACAATGGTGCCGGGCTGTACATACTGAAGTGCCGCCCATCCTACTGCTTTTTTCAGTTCATCCTGCGTCATGATCGTTTCGCCTGTGGTGTGAATATGGTGGGAAAATTCACGCGCATTATAGAACATTGTGCAGAAAAATGTTCCCACACCCGCAAGCTGGCGGCGGATTTCGTCTTTACCCAACCTAAAATTGTGTCATAGTGCAGAACAAGCAAAAATTTCAGGAGTGCGTCAGAGCAATGAAACGTCCGGACTACAGAACACTACAAGCACTGGATGCGGTTATTCGTGAACGAGGATTTGAGCGCGCAGCGCAAAAGCTGTGCATCACGCAATCCGCGGTTTCACAGCGCATAAAACAGCTTGAGAATATGTTCGGACAACCGCTGCTGGTGCGTACCGTCCCCCCGCGCCCTACCGAACAAGGACAAAAACTTCTGGCCCTGTTGCGCCAGGTTGAACTGCTGGAAGATGAGTGGCTGGGTGATGAACAAACCGGATCCACGCCACTGCTGCTCTCGCTGGCAGTGAACGCCGACAGCCTGGCAACCTGGTTACTTCCGGCGCTGGCGCCGGTACTGGCCAATTCACCGATTCGTCTGAACCTGCAGGTTGAAGATGAAACCCGGACCCAGGAACGTCTGCGCCGGGGTGAAGTTGTGGGTGCGGTGAGTATTCAGCATCAGGCGCTGCCAAGCTGCCTGGTGGATAAGCTCGGTGCGCTCGACTATCTTTTTGTTGGCTCCAAAGCGTTTGCCGAACGCTACTTCCCTAATGGTGTTACCCGCTCCGCCCTGCTGAAAGCACCAGCAGTGGCTTTTGACCACCTCGACGATATGCACCAGGCCTTCCTGCAGCAGAACTTCGATTTGCCGCCGGGTAGTGTGCCATGCCACATCGTTAACTCATCCGAAGCCTTCGTTCAGCTGGCGCGTCAGGGCACGACCTGTTGTATGATCCCTCACCTGCAAATTGAAAAAGAGCTGGAAAGCGGTGAGCTTATCGACTTAACGCCGGGCCTGTTCCAGCGCCGGATGCTCTACTGGCATCGCTTTGCGCCGGAAAGCCGCATGATGCGCAACGTCACCGACGCTCTGCTGGCTTACGGTCACAACGTACTGCGCCAGGATTAAACTGTTTATAGCCTCTGAGTGCCGGATGGCGGCGTAACGCCTTATCCGGCCTCCCCCTCTTACCGCTTTTTCATGTTATTCATGCCACGTCTTTGAAATACATCACAAAACCAAACACACCATGCGGCAAAAAACGACGCCCTGTTGGCTATTTTTTGCTGGCGACAAGCTGACGGAAAAAGCTCACCGTATTCGTAAAGATTCAACTTATTGCGTAATACGGAGCAAAAAATGGCAAACGTACAGGAGTGGCAAACACTCGCCAATAAAGAACTCAGTCGCCGGGAAAAAACCGTCGAATCTCTGGAAAGACAAACGGCGGAAGGGATTGCCATCAAGCCGCTGTATACCGAGGCCGATCTCGATAATCTGGAAGTAACAGGTACTCTCCCCGGCCTGCCGCCTTACGTGCGCGGTCCGCGAGCCACCATGTATACCGCGCAGCCGTGGACCATTCGCCAGTACGCCGGTTTCTCAACTGCTAAAGAGTCGAATGCGTTTTATCGCCGCAACCTCGCTGCCGGACAAAAGGGGCTCTCCGTCGCGTTTGATCTTGCCACTCATCGTGGCTATGACTCTGACAACCCTCGCGTGGCGGGTGACGTCGGCAAAGCGGGCGTAGCGATCGATACCGTCGAAGATATGAAGATACTATTCGACCAGATCCCGCTGGATAAGATGTCGGTATCAATGACCATGAACGGCGCAGTGCTGCCGGTACTGGCGTTTTACATCGTCGCTGCAGAAGAACAAGGCGTAACGCCGGAACAGCTCACCGGGACCATTCAGAACGATATTCTGAAAGAATACCTGTGTCGCAACACCTACATTTACCCACCGAAACCCTCAATGCGCATTATCGCCGACATCATCGCCTGGTGTTCTGGCAACATGCCACGCTTTAATACCATCAGTATCAGCGGCTACCACATGGGCGAAGCCGGCGCGAACTGCGTGCAACAGGTGGCCTTTACGCTGGCAGACGGTATTGAGTACATCAAAGCTGCACTCTCTGCAGGATTGAAAATTGATGACTTTGCCCCGCGCCTGTCATTCTTCTTCGGCATCGGCATGGATCTGTTCATGAATGTCGCCATGTTGCGCGCAGCGCGTTATTTGTGGAGCGAAGCGGTCAGCAGTTTTGGCGCGACCAACCCAAAATCTCTCGCTCTGCGAACCCACTGTCAGACATCCGGCTGGAGCCTGACCGAGCAGGACCCGTACAACAACGTCATTCGCACCACCATCGAAGCACTCGGTGCTACACTCGGCGGTACGCAGTCTTTGCATACCAACGCCTTTGATGAAGCGCTCGGTCTGCCCACTGATTTCTCCGCGCGCATTGCGCGCAATACGCAGATCATCATTCAGGAAGAATCGGAGATCTGCCGCACCGTCGATCCGCTGGCCGGATCGTATTATGTCGAGTCACTCACCGATCACATCGTTAAGCAGGCACGCACGATCATTAAACAGATCGATGAAGTCGGCGGCATGGCGAAAGCGATCGAAGCCGGGTTGCCGAAACGGATGATCGAAGAAGCCTCGGCACGTGAGCAATCGCTGATCGACCAGGGCAAGCGCGTCATCGTTGGCGTGAACAAGTACAAGCTGGATAAAGAAGACGAGACGTCGGTGCTGGAGATCGACAACGTGAAGGTGCGTAACGAGCAGATTGCTTCGTTGCAGCATATCCGCGCAACGCGTGACAATGATGCCGTCAACGCCGCGCTAACGGCGCTGACCCACGCCGCACAGCACAATGAAAACCTGTTGGCCGCGGCGATTAACGCCGCCCGTGTTCGCGCCACGCTCGGTGAGATCTCCGACGCGCTGGAGGTTGCTTTTGACCGCTATCTGGTTCCCAGCCAGTGCGTTACCGGCGTGATTGCGCAAAGCTATCACCAGTCTGATAAATCCGCCGATGAGTTTGACGCTATCGTTGCGCAAACTGAGCAATTTCTGGCTGAGCATGGCCGTCGCCCGCGCATTCTAATCGCCAAGATGGGCCAGGACGGCCACGATCGCGGCGCGAAGGTGATCGCCAGCGCCTACTCCGATCTCGGATTCGATGTTGATCTCAGCCCGATGTTCTCCACACCGGAAGAGATCGCCCGCCTGGCCGTAGAAAACGATGTGCATGTGATTGGTGCATCATCACTGGCAGCAGGTCATAAAACGCTAATCCCGGAACTGGTCACCGCGCTCAAAAACTGGGGGCGCGAAGATATTTGCGTGGTCGCGGGAGGGGTTATCCCGCCGCAGGATTACGCCTTCCTGCATGAGCGTGGCGTCGCTGCCATTTATGGCCCAGGTACGCCGATGCTCGATAGCGTCCGCGATGTGTTAACCCGCATTAGCCAACATCATGATTAACGCCGCCACGCTTGAGGATACCGTCCGGCGCCTGCGCCTGGGTGAGCGCGCCACGCTCGCGCAGGCGATGACGCTGGTCGAAAGTAGCCACCCGCGCCACCAGTCCCTGAGTACGCAATTACTGGACGCCATTATGCCGTTCACCGGTCATGCCCTGCGTCTGGGGATTACCGGTACGCCAGGCGCGGGCAAAAGTACCTTTCTGGAAGCGTTCGGTATGCTGCTCATCCGCCACGGATTACGGGTGGCAGTTATTGCAGTCGATCCCAGCAGCCCGGTTAGCGGCGGCAGCATTCTTGGCGATAAAACCAGGATGACCGAGCTTGCCCGCGCCGAATCCGCGTTCATTCGCCCGGTGCCTTCCGGCGGGCATTTAGGCGGTGCCAGTCAGCGCGCGCGTGAGTTAATGCTACTGTGCGAAGCGGCGGGCTTTGACGTGGTGATTGTGGAAACCGTCGGCGTCGGGCAGTCCGAAACCGAAGTGGCCCGGATGGTTGATTGTTTTATCTCGTTGCAGATTGCCGGTGGCGGTGACGATTTGCAGGGCATCAAAAAAGGCCTGATGGAGGTGGCGGATCTGATCGTCATCAACAAGGACGACGGTGATAACCGTAACCAGGTTGCCATCGCACGCCATATGTACGAATCCGCCCTGCACATTCTGCGCCGCAAGTATGACGAGTGGCAGCCGCAGGTTCTGACCTGTAGTGCGCTCGAAAAGCGAGGCATCGAGGAAATCTGGCAGACGATAACCGACTTCAAAACGCGTCTTACCACCAGCGGTCGGCTGGAAAAAGTGCGTCAACAACAGGCAGTTGAGTGGATACAGAAACAAGCTGAAGAAGAAGCGCTGCATCTGCTGTTTGCCTGTGCGGACTTCGACCACTACTTCCAGCAAACGCTACAGTCCGTGAAAAACAATGATCTTTCGCCGCGCACCGGGCTGCGACACATCAGCGAATTTATCCAGCATCATTACTTTGAATAAAGAGAACATTATGTCTTATCAATACGTCAACGTTGTCATCATCCAGAAAGTCGCGGTCATTGAATTCAACTATGCCCGCAAGCTCAATGCCCTGAGCAAAGTATTTATCGACGATCTGATACAGGCGCTGAGCGATCTCAATCGTCCGGAAATTCGCTGCATTATTCTGCGCGCACCAAGCGGGGCAAAAGTGTTCTCTGCCGGGCATGACATTCATGAACTCCCAACCGGACGTCGCGATCCCCTCTCTTATGACGATCCGCTGCGTCAGATAACCCGCATGATCCAAAAATATCCGAAACCCGTGATCTCCATGGTTGAAGGCAGCGTCTGGGGGGGGGCATTTGAAATGATCATGAGCTCCGATCTGATTATCTCCGCTGAAACGTCCACCTTTTCGATGACGCCAGTCAACCTTGGTGTGCCCTATAACCTGGTGGGCATCCACAACCTGACCCGTGATGCAGGCTTTCACATCGTGAAAGAGCTGATTTTTACCGCCTCGCCCATTACAGCACAACGCGCCATGGCCGTTGGGATCCTTAACCATGTCGTCCCTGTCGACGAACTGGAAGATTTCACTTTGCAAATGGCGCACCACATCTCAGAAAAAGCGCCGCTGGCGATCGCCGTTATCAAAGAAGAGCTACGCGTGCTGGGTGAAGCGCACACCATGAATTCCGATGAGTTCGAGCGTATTCAGGGCATGCGCCGCGCGGTGTACGACAGCGAGGATTATCAGGAAGGGATGAACGCGTTTATGGAAAAACGTAAACCGAATTTTGTCGGCCACTAATTGCGGTCAGAGAAAGGAGAGAGCCATGAAACGGATGAGCGCTGAAGAAGCGGCAGAAATTATCCAACACGATGATATGGTGGCATTTAGCGGATTCACACCAGCAGGCTCACCAAAAGCATTGCCGACAGCGCTTGCCCGACGCGCCTGCGAACAGCATCAGGCCGGGCAGCCCTTTCAGATTCGCTTGCTGACTGGAGCGTCAATCGGCGCTGCCGCTGACGATGCATTATCAGAGGCAGATGCCGTTTCCTGGCGTGCGCCTTATCAAACCTCCTCCGGCCTGCGCGAGAAAATTAACCAGGGCCAGGTGAGATTTGTCGATCTCCATCTGAGTGAGGTTGCGCAGATGGTCAATTACGGCTTTTTTGGCGAGATCGATATTGCCGTTATTGAAGCTTCAGCCATCGCGCCAGATGGACGGATTTGGCTCACAAGCGGGATAGGCAATGCGCCAACCTGGCTGCTGCGGGCAAAAAAAGTGGTAATCGAACTGAACCACTACCATAACCCGCGCGTAGCAGAGCTTGCCGACATTGTTATTCCAGGCGCACCACCACGGCGGAACAGCGTGCCCATTTTTCATACCATGGATCGTGTCGGGACACAGTGCGTGCAGATAGACCCGAAAAAGGTCGTTGCGATAGTGGATACCGAACTGCCAGATGCCGGTAATGCGTCAGATAAAACCAACCCGGTCAGCCAACAAATAGCCGATAATGTGGTCACCTTTCTGCTGGCAGAAATGGCGCACAAGCGAATTCCACCTGAGTTTTTGCCCCTTCAGAGTGGCGTTGGCAATATCAATAACGCAGTGATGGCGCGACTGGGTGAGAACCCGGATATCCCGCCCTTTATGATGTATTCAGAGGTGTTGCAGGAATCGGTGGTGCATCTGCTGGAAACAGGGAAAGTAACCGGCGCCAGCGCCTCAAGCCTGACGATTTCCGCCCCATCGCTGCAGAAAATCTACGACAACATGGATTTCTTCACCAGCAGGATAGTGTTACGCCCGCAGGAGATCTCCAACAATCCGGAGATCATCCGTCGTCTGGGGGTTATTGCGCTTAATGTCGGCCTGGAGTTTGATATTTATGGTCATGCTAACTCCACGCATGTCGCGGGGGTCAATCTGATGAACGGTATTGGCGGCAGCGGCGATTTCGAACGTAACGCCTATCTGTCGATCTTTATGGCTCCGTCGATCGCCAAAGGCGGGAAAATATCCACTATTGTGCCGATGTGCAGCCATGTCGATCACAGCGAGCATAGTGTGAAAGTGATCATCACTGAACAGGGTATTGCCGATCTGCGCGGGTTATCTCCTCTGCAACGGGCACATACCATCATCGACAACTGTGCTCATCCCCTGTACCGGGACTACCTGCACCACTATCTGGAAAAAGCGCCCGGCGGGCATATTCATCACGATCTCAGTCATGCCTTTGATCTGCATCGCAATCTTATCGAGACCGGTTCCATGCTGGGTTAAGTTGCCGTACCGTCACGATCCTCAGCAATATGCTGCAGCATTGTGGCGGTGTAGCGATGGTTTTTCAGCGAATACAGAAACTCCTGCATATACATGGGACTGCCGGGCGCATCGAAATATTTCAGCGTCGACGGGTTCACCAGCCGCCAGGCGAAGTGAGGGATCACCGTCAAAAACTGCCCCCGCTCCACGGCGCTAATCTTGGCCATAAAGCTGTACGGGCGATAGATAATCGTCGGGTTGATCCCACAGGGATGCATGTAAGCATCCAGCATCGCCTCAAAGTTGGCGCGATTCTGGAAGCGCATCTGCAACCAGGGCAGCTCACGCAGCAAATCCTGTGGTTGTTTTTCTTCGTAACGCCGGGATACCAGAAACCCCAGGCGTAACGGCGGTAATTCACTTACTGCCAGATTATCCAGCTCTTGCACCCGGGGAGACACATGTTGCGGCGAGATAATAAAATCAAGTTGTCGGTCGAACAGATTATCAATCACCCCATTTTCACTAAACTCGACAGCCTGGGCGCTGATACCATCGTACTTATCGCCAAGGCTAATCAGCTGGTCAAAAATAATGGTTGGGTAGGTGTTGTCGATGCCGATGACGATTTCCCGCGAGCGACGAGAGGCATTATGGATTTCGTTATCAATAGCAGATAGCCGCTGATAGACGGGAAATAATTTCTGATACAGCTCCTGACCGGCTTTGTTCAGACTGATGTTGTTATCTTTACGGGTAAACAGCGTATAGCCGATTTGATCTTCCAGTGCAGCAATGCTTTTGCCAAACGGCGATGCGGTCATGTGTATTTTTTCTGCCGCTCTGGCGATGTTATTCGTTTGCGCCAGCAGAATAAAATTGCGCATCTTTTTCGAGATAAAAATATCCATAGTCACCTCATAAAATCACTACGGCATATCCTCATCAAGACAAAAAAAAGACTCGCGACGCGGTCGCATTTTTACAGTTGTTCACAGAAAAAACCCGGCGGATAAGCCGGGTCTGAAAAGATTACTGCGTTTTGGCAGGCGCTGCTGCTGGCTGACCCGCTGCGGGTTCGATTTGGAAGACCACATCAACCTGATCGTCAAACTGAATGACCGGCTGTTCGTAGGTTTCCTGAGCCGATGCAGCAGGTGCCGCGTCTGCCTTCATCATCCGTACCATTGGGCTCGGCTGATAATTGGAAACGTGGTAGCGCACACTGTACACCGGGCCAAGTTTGCTATTGAAGCCCGCAGCCAGCTGTTCAGCCTGATGAATGGCATCATCAATTGCGGCTTTACGCGCCTTGTCTTTGTAGGTATCTGGCTGAGCCACACCCAGCGATACCGAGCGGATCTCATTCAGACCCGCTTTCAGCGCGCCATCCAACAGGGCGTTCAGCTTATCCAACTGACGCAGCGTAACCTCAACAGTACGTACCGCACGGTAGCCTTTCAGTACGCTTTTACCATTCTGGTAGTCGTAGTCCGGCTGTGTACGCAGATTGGCGGCGCTAATATCTTTCTTCGCTATCTGGTTTTGCTCAAGGAAGGAAAGATACTGCGCCACACGCTCGTCGGCTTGCTTTTTCGCAGATGCTGCATCCTTCGCCGCTACGTTCACTTCAATTGCCAGAGTGGCAATATCAGGTGTCGCATCGACGCTTGCCGTTCCGGAAGTCACGATGTGCGGCCCATTGGGCAATTCGTTTGCCTGTACCGATAGTGCGCTGAATCCGACTAATGCCGCCAGGGCGATGACTTTGAACTTCACTGTCGTTCCTCCATGTTACATATACCCCTAAACTCAGGGCGCATGCAGGCAAGCTTAGCCGATCTCGCCACGTTGTCCATCAGACAACACTTAGTTGAACAGCGCATGAACGTGCGCAACACCTTCTTTTGCCAGCTGAAAAGCAATAAACCACATCACTAATCCTACCAGCGTGTTGATAATGCGCTGGGCTTTAGCAGTACGCAGACGCGGGGCCAGCCAGGCTGCCAGCAGTGCCAGACCAAAGAACCACAGGAACGACGCGCTGACGGTTCCCAGTGCAAACCAGCGCTTAGGTTCCACATCCAGTTGGCCGCCGAGGCTGCCCAGTACCACAAAAGTATCCAAATAGACATGTGGGTTTAGCCAGGTTACCGCTAGCATGGTGGCGATGATTTTCCAGCGGCCCTGCTTCATCACCTCGGCACTGGCCAGCTCCAGGTTGCTGCTCATCGCCGTTTTTAACGCACCAAAGCCATACCAGAGTAAAAACGCCACCCCGCCCCAGGTCACCAGCGCCATCAACCACGGCGACTGCATCAACAAGGCACTCCCCCCAAAGATACCGGCACAGATCAGCACTAAGTCGCTGATGGCGCAGAGTAAGGCAATCATAATGTGATACTGGCGACGAATCCCCTGATTCATCACAAAAGCGTTCTGCGGTCCAAGTGGAAGGATCATGGCTGCGCCAAGCGCAAGACCTTGAAAATAATAAGATATCACGTTTTTTATCCCGAGCTATTTCTCTTAAGCGCAGACTATAGCGCGGGAAAATCATTAGCGGAAATTGATAATATTAATCAGGGATAAGAGGAATTAATACCTAGGGAGAAAATGCCGGATGGCGGCTTGTGCCTGATCCGGCCTACAGTATAGAAATCTGAGTAGGCCGGATAAGCGAAGCGCCATCCGGCACCGTAGTACGGAAAAGATTACTCGGCCGCGCGCTCTTTCACGCGCTTAAAATTCACATCCATCTGCGGATATGGGAAGCTGATACCGTTGGCATCGAACTCACGTTTAATACGCTCCAGCACATCCCAGTAGACACTTTGCAGGTCGCCGCTGTTACTCCAGACGCGTACAACGAAATTAATCGAAGAAGCGCCCAGCTCATTCAGGCGCACCGTCATTTCTCGATCTTTCAGGATACGCTCGTCAGACTGGATAATATCGGTAAGGATTTTCTTCACCTGATCGATATCGGAATCGTAGGCTACACCGATAATAAATTCGTTACGGCGAACCGGTTCACGAGAGAAGTTAATGATGTTCCCGGCGATGATTTTGCCGTTTGGGATCACAACAATCTTGCCATCCACGGTACGCATGGTAGTGGAGAATATCTGCACGTTAAGCACGGTTCCGGCTACGCCGCCGAGGTCAACATACTCACTCGCACGGAACGGGCGGAACATCACCAGTAGTACGCCAGCGGCAAGGTTCGACAACGAACCTTGTAATGCCAGACCAACGGCTAAACCTGCCGCACCGAGAACGGCAATCACCGAAGCCGTCTGCACCCCAACGCGACCCAGAGCGGCAATCAGCGTGAACGCAATGATCCCATAGCGCACCAGCGCAGAGAGGAAGTCGGCTACGGTCGCATCAATCTTACGCGCCACCATCAGGCGGTTAACCGTGTTCGATACGATACGCGCCACAATCATACCGATAATAACAATGGCGATGGCCGCAACGATGTTGACGGCATAGCTCAACAGCAGTTCCTGGTTGCGGACCAGCCAGGTGCCCGCACCGTTTATGCTGTCGACAACATTCAAATCTTCCATTTACTATTCCTTTTTTGCTTACCCAAACGGGAGAAATAAAGCCACCCCACCGGGGCGGGCAACCTGACAAGGGTAAACAATAAACCCGAATTTTGCCAAACAGATCACAGAATTCTCTGTCAGCAGCACATTGAAATGGCAATAAAAAAGGCCCGCATTTGCGGGCCTCATGTCACGTAGAACGGCGTAAATTACAGAACGTCAACCGCGTTCAGTTCTTTGAAAGCCTGTTCCAGACGGGTGATCATGGTTGCCTGACCAGCACGCAGCCATACGCGCGGATCGTAGTATTTCTTGTTCGGCTGATCTTCGCCTTTCGGGTTGCCCAGCTGACCCTGCAGGTAAGCTTCGTTGGCTTTGTAGTAGTTCAGAACGCCTTCCCAGGTAGCCCATTGGGTATCGGTATCGATGTTCATTTTCACTACACCGTAGCTTACGGAGTCTTTGATTTCCTGAGCAGTAGAACCGGAACCGCCGTGGAACACGAAGTTCAGGCTGTTGTGCGGCAGGTTATGTTTCTTAGAAACATAGTCCTGAGAATCGCGCAGGATGGTCGGAGTCAGAACCACGTTGCCTGGCTTGTACACACCGTGTACGTTACCGAAGGAAGCAGCGATGGTGAAACGCGGGCTGATTTTGCTCAGCTCGGTGTACGCATAATCAACGTCTTCCGGCTGGGTGTACAGGGCAGAAGCGTCCATGTGGCTGTTGTCCACGCCGTCTTCTTCACCACCGGTGCAACCCAGTTCGATTTCCAGAGTCATGCCCATTTTGGACATACGCGCCAGATATTTGGAGCAGATTTCGATGTTCTCTTCCAGAGACTCTTCAGACAGGTCGATCATGTGAGAAGAGAACAGCGGTTTGCCCGTTGCAGCAAAGTGTTTTTCACCCGCGTCCAGCAGACCGTCGATCCACGGCAGCAGTTTCTTCGCGCAGTGGTCAGTGTGCAGGATAACCGGAACACCGTAGTGTTCAGCCATCTGGTGAACGTGATGTGCGCCAGAGATAGCACCCAGGATTGCAGCGCCCTGAGGAACGTCGGACTTCACGCCTTTACCCGCGATGAAAGAAGCACCACCGTTGGAGAACTGTACGATTACCGGCGCTTTAACTTTTGCAGCGGTTTCCAGAACGGCGTTAATGGAGTCGGTACCAACGCAGTTAACAGCTGGCAGAGCAAAGTTGTTTTCTTTAGCTACCTGGAAAACTTTCTGAACGTCGTCGCCAGTGATGACGCCCGGTTTTACGAAATCAAAAATTTTAGACATGTTACGTAGTCCTGTATCTGTATCTTCGACCGTTGAAGAAGGTTCGCGAGCGTTTAAGCGCGCTGAAAAACAGGCGGGTCACCCCGCCTGAACTGAATTACTTCTTAGCGCGCTCTTCGAGCATCGCTACTGCTGGCAGGACTTTGCCTTCCACGAATTCGAGGAATGCGCCGCCGCCAGTAGAGATGTAGGAGATTTTGTCAGCAATGCCGAACAGGTCGATTGCTGCCAGGGTGTCACCGCCGCCTGCGATAGAGAACGCTTCGCTGTCTGCAATGGCGTTAGCAACAATTTCAGTACCTTTGCGGAAGTTCGGGAATTCAAACACACCAACCGGGCCGTTCCACAGAATGGTTTTCGCATTTTTCAGGATGTCAGCCAGTTGCTGTGCAGAAGCATCGCCGATATCCAGAATCTGCTCGTCTTCTTTCACATCGCTAACGGATTTCAGCGTAGCCGGTGCAGTTTCAGAGAATTCAGTCGCTACGCGAACGTCAGTCGGAACCGGGATGTCACAAGTGGTCAGCAGACGCTTAGCTTCATCAACCAGGTCAGCTTCGTACAGAGATTTACCCACGTTGTGGCCTTGAGCGGCAACGAAGGTGTTCGCGATACCACCGCCTACGATCAGCTGGTCGGCGATTTTAGACAGGGAGTCCAGAACAGTCAGTTTGGTAGAAACTTTAGAGCCACCAACAATAGCCACCATCGGACGAGCCGGTTCTTTCAGTGCTTTACCCAGTGCATCCAGCTCAGCAGCCAGCAGCGGACCCGCACACGCTACATCAGCGAATTTACCGATACCGTGAGTGGAAGCCTGTGCACGGTGAGCCGTGCCGAAAGCGTCCATGACGAATACGTCGCACAGTGCAGCATATTTTTTGGACAGCGCTTCGTCGTCTTTCTTCTCGCCTTTGTTGAAGCGAACGTTTTCCAGAACAACCAGTTCACCGGCAGCGACTTCAACGCCGTCCAGGTAATCTTTTACCAGGCGAACCGGAGCAGACAGTTTGTCTTTCAGGTAGTTAACAACCGGCAGCAGAGAGAATTCTTCGTTGTACTCGCCTTCGGTAGGACGACCCAGGTGGGAAGTTACCATCACTTTTGCACCCTGCTTCAGTGCCAGCTCGATGGTTGGCAGAGAGGCACGAATACGCGCATCGCTGGTTACTTTCCCTTCTTTAACTGGTACGTTCAGATCCGCACGGATAAAAACACGTTTACCAGCAAGATCCAGATCGGTCATCTTAATTACAGACATGGTGAATCCTCTCGTTGATTCTTAAAGTTTTGCAAGCGCTCACGCGCCTTACCTGAAACCAATAGCAGCCATCGCTAACGTTGTGTCGAGCATACGGTTAGCAAAGCCCCATTCATTATCGCACCAGACCAGGGTCTTGATCAGGTGAGCGCCACTCACGCGCGTTTGCGTACCATCAACGATGGCACTGTGCGGGTCGTGGTTAAAATCTACAGAGACCAACGGTAATTCCGTATAGTCAACTATACCATGAAATGCACCTTGTGCTGCTTTTTGCAGCAACTGGTTGACTTCACTGGCTTTTACCGGTTTTTTCACCGTCACGCTTAAGTCGATCGCCGTCACATTAATGGTCGGTACACGTACCGCAATCGCTTCAAAACGATCGTTAAATTGCGGAAAAATTCGTGTGATACCTGCCGCCAGTTTGGTATCAACCGGGATGATCGACTGACTAGCCGCTCGCGTGCGGCGCAGGTCAGGATGATAAGCATCAATAACCTGCTGATCGTGCATAGCGGAGTGGATCGTCGTGACGGTACCAGACTCGATGCCGTAAGCATCATCCAGCAATTTAATGACGGGAATTATACAATTCGTGGTGCAGGAGGCGTTGGAGACGATCCGGTGCTCAGCGCGCAGTTGATCCTGGTTAACGCCAAACACAACGGTTGCGTCGATGTCGTGACTGCCAGGATGTGAAAAGAGCACTTTTTTAGCACCAGCGGCAATGTGCGCCTCGCCGTGTTCGCGGTTGCCGAAAACACCTGTGCAGTCCAGCACAACGTCGACGCCCAATTCACGCCACGGAAGCGCATCAAGGGTTCGTTCATGCAGAATGCGAATCGCGTCATCGCCAACGATGAGCTGGTCACGTTCCTGACGAACATCCCAGGCAAAACGCCCATGGCTGGTGTCATATTTCAACAAATGCGCCATGCCTGCGGCATCCGCCAGTTCGTTGATAGCCACCACGGTGATTTCCGCCCGACGCCCGGATTCATACAAAGCACGAACCACGTTACGTCCGATGCGACCGAAACCATTAATCGCTACGCGTACGGTCATAGGTCTCCTGCAAGGATTTCTCAGAAACGATGTGGCTGACAGAGTAATGCAGCAAACCGCTCAGGGAAACCTTACCTGTCGCAAACTGCGACTAATTGATTAATTGTCGAACATTTAATCGACTGAAACGCTTCAGCTAGAATAAGCGAAACAAGGAATAAAAGGAATGATTGTCCAGCAACAGAACACAATTATCTGACTTGCGTCACATTTTATCTGGAATATCTACGACGAATTTTTCAGTTAACAAGAATAGCGATGAAACACGGTATCCCCGCAGCATCGCTGCGGGGAAAAGAGATTAGAGAATCGTCAGAGTGGTCGTCACCGTATAACTGAGCGCCCACGAAGAGTGCCAGTCCTTCCCATCGAAGGTGATGACGCCATGATACTTCCCGGCAGGCAAGGCGGCATTATTACCATAGGACGGATCATAGGTTATCTTCGGGGCATTACCTGGATACTGACATCCCGATGCGCTGTTAAACTCAAACGCGGTACACTGATTCGTGACCTGCCCGCGGAAGGCGACCGTTTGAGAAACGCCGTTTTCATCCGTTAACTGCGCCGTCAGCTCCGAATATCCCCCATAATTCATCGACCATATCAACTCGGTCGGCCCTGTCGTGTTACCCGTGACAATGAATCCGAGATTTTTCAAATTGGCGATGGTTTCCCCTTTATAAGAACTGGGTTGCGCGCCATTAGCAATATTCCAGGACTCATCGATCGTCCCCATAAACATCACCGAGTTATCCGACAAGCTACTCCCGTTGGTGCTGGCAATAACCGTGGGTTTACCGAACTCGGACCCGGACAGCTTCACCGTCGCTTCGCCATCGTGGTTTGTCACGCTGGTTTGCGCCGACAGTGAGTTCATATCGGTACTCCATGCCACGACGGCCGCCTCAACCGGGTTTCCGTTCTCGTCCTGTATTGTCGCGGTATAGACCACCGGTTCAGTGTTTGCCGCCACATGATCGAGATTCGCCGCCAGTTTCACCACTTTGGCGGTTTTGGCATCGCCGATGAAATTCACGGCGTTGGCGCTATATTGCATCGCCGGTGACGCAATCGACGCGGTAACAATCGTCTCGCCGGATTTTATTGATGTTGCGCGGATCGTCGCCTCGCCGTTTTCTGCCGTCAGGCTACTCGTCGACGAGAAAGCGAGATAACTTTGATCTGCGCTCCAGTCTACCGTAAGGCCATTCAAAGCGTTGTCATTGGCATCAGAGACCACCGCGGTCCACGTCACCGCGCTAACGCCGTCGGCTACGGCTTCATTTTTATCCGCGGCGACCGTCGTAATTTTCGCCGTAGCGGCATTACCGATAACCTGCAACACCTTCGTGTGAGTATTTCCTTCCAGGGCCGCCGTCACCGTAATGTCGCCGGCTTTCAGACTCGAGAAGGTCGTCGTTGCCTGCCCATTTTCATCGGTTACCGCAGATGACGCCGTGAACGCGCTGTTAGCTTCACTGCTACTCCAATGGATGGTGACACCTGAAACCGCATGTTGATTCACGTCCACCACGGTGGCGGTCAATACCACGCTATCTTTATCAGCCACGATCGCCGTCTCTTTATCCGCTTCCAGCTGGGTTATCTCCGCGGTTGTTTTGTCCGCGGTAAAACTCAGATCCGATAGCGATTGTGAGCTCTCGTTGATGCTTGCCGTTACACGATAAGTATTGACCTCCGCCGAGGTAAGACGCGCCTGCGCCACCCCTTCGCTGTTTGTTTTGCTGCTTTGCGCTGAGAGCGTTCCGCTGACAGGCGTAACGGACCATGTGACGTCGGCATCAGGTAGCACATTGTCGTGCGCATCCATCACCGTGGCGCTTAATTGAATGGCGTCGGTATTATTCGCCAGCGCCGTCTGATTATTGCCAGATAACGCAACGATCTTCGCGGTCGCCGCATCGGCAATAAAGTTGACGCTTTCCGCCTGTTTTGCCGTACTTTCACTCGTCTGCGCGGTAATAACAACCGCTCCGGCCTTCAAAGAAGCGACGCTAATGGTCGATTTGCCATCTTCGCCAGCCAGGGTTTGACTCTCGCTTAAGGTGGCATCCTGACTATCGGCGGACCAATTAATCACGGCCCCCTGAACTGGGTTGCCCTGGAGATCGGTAATCGTCGCCTCGTAGATAATGGCGTCGCGACCATTGGCCGTCGCCTGTTGTTTATCGGATTGCAACACGCTCACCTTCTGCGTACTGGTGTCGGCGACAAAGGTGATCGCTTCGCTTTCTATTGCATTCCCGCCAGTAACCCCAGCCGATACCGTGACGGCCCCGATTTTCATCGATTTAAGCTGGAACGTCGCCTCTCCCTGATTGTTGGTGACGGAAGTTGCCGTTCCGGCAGTACTGCCGTTACTTTTGAACACCGTCCAGTTTACGGTTATGCCATCCAATGGATGGTTGTAGTTATCGAACACTTTCGCCGTTAGGGTGCTGGTATCCTCATTATTAGCGATGACCTGTGTTTTTTCTGGCTCAACGGAAACCACGCGGGCCGACGCGCTATCCGCAGTAAAGTTAAGCGTTTCAGACTGTAGGGATTCCGCTTGAGCGCGTTGAGCGGTAATAACGGTACTAATAACATCGACGCTGGTCACCGCGACCTGCGCCTGCCCCTGGTCGTTTGTCGTCGATTGTGCGACGGAAAGCTGCGCTTTACGGTTATCCGCGCTCCAGTTTATCGGCTCGTTTTGTACCGGCGCCCCTGACGAATCCAGTACGGTTGCCGTGAGCATCACCGCGGTACTACCATCCGCCAGTGCGCTCCCCGTAGATGCCTCAAGCGTGGAGAGTCGCGCCAATGTTTCTGTCTTTTCTTCAACAAGTTTCGCGCTCGCCAGCTTCACGGCACCGTCAATTAACGGTTGAATGGTGAGCGTATCAGGTATCGTCCCCGAGGTAAGCGAAGCGCTATACACGCCAGGAGAGATCTCGTCGAAATCAGCTAGCGTTGGTTTTTTCGCGTCAGGACGGGTTGTCGTGTCCGCTGCCGTTGAAATGAGCGTGGCACTCAAACGGGATGCCAGACCTGTGGCGTTTTCAGCGGTTTGCGTCTTAAGCGATATCGTGACCGTTGCGGTACTGGCCCCATCGGCCGGAATTGTCGTCGGCGATACGCTTGTGGATGACTGCAGCGTATTGATATCAATACCTTTGACGTTCACCGTCATTTCACTGGTATTAGAGGCGTTGCCATTTTTATCCCACGCCTGCCCTGTCAGCGTATAACTGTTAGATCCGCTGCTTTGCCAGGCGGGGAGTGTCAGAACGACCTGATCCGTAGCGGCGCCATGAGTAATTTTTCCGCCGCTATTGAGGAACGATGCAGCCTGCCAGTCAATATGATCCAGGGCATACTTGGTTTTCACCTTTGCCGTGACCGTTTGTTTAGATTGTTCTTCGCCTTCCAATTGCGGCGGCAGAGAAAGGGTGATCAAATCCTGTTTGCGGTATTCCAGAACAATATTATTGTTACGATCAACCAGATCTTTACGTCCCCCTACCAACGAGCGGCGTTGCGCAACCATCGCCGGGTCCAATTGCGCACGTAGCGGCACGCCTGGCGTCCAGCTCAGCGCGAAATTAATCTGAGTATCGTTTTCTCCGCTTTTGCCAAATTTTTGATTGACGCCCACCGTCACCAGAGGGACTGGGGTATAGTTCAAACCAAACGTCATGGCATGAGGGTTTTTCTGGCGGTCATTTTCATCATCGCCAAACAGGCCGACGCTGTCGCCATAATACTGTTCATAAATAATATTAGCCCCGAGCTGTGGGTACGCGGGGAGATATCCGGTCGCACGAATATCAAAACCATTAGCTACCCGCTCGTCATAATCCGTATAGCGGCGTGAAGACATCCAATCACTCAGGCGAAAATAGCCATTGGCGGAAAGTTTAATATAATCCCAGCCTAATTCCGCGCCAATGCCCAATCGCTGATGCTGATTACCGGAAAGTTGTCTATCATAAAAAACGTTCGAACCTACCATCCATGTTTCCGTAAAATAACGGTAGCCTAAGCCGGTATTCATAATGTTACGGTCATCATGGCGTCTCCCGCCTAATTGAGTAAACAGGAGATTATTTTTTTGGTCATATAACGGGAGTAATAGTTCCAGCTCCGAGTCATTTAATGTGAAATGCTCATCGGTGCTCACGCTCACTCTGGCCGTACCAAACTGATTTAACCACTGCTGCGCTTCGGCAGATGCCATACCTGTCGCCGTGGAGGTCAGCGAATTAACGACTGAATCCGCTGCATTTTCAGAGGCAAGCACCGTTCCGGCCTGAACAACCGTCTGCGCGATACGATCGTCCGCCTGCTCTGCGCTTTTAACTCGCGAGCTATTTTCCGCTTTTGCATTCGCGAAAGATATCGGTGATAGATATAAAAGAAATGAGGGAGGGAAGAGCTGCAATATTATCTGCAGCACAGCCAGAGCTTTACGCATTTTAACGTGCATATCTACATTCCATATAGAAAGGCCTAAAATGCGGAAGAATAGTTCTGAAAATTTACCCTGACAATCCACCACGCGGATGCCAGCAATATTGTTTTCTGCCTTAACGTGAAAACAATAAACGGAATAAATACATAATATAAAAAATGCCGGGAGCGGCGCTTACCCTGCGCCATTTCAATATAAATTATGAATAATTCTTAAGAAAAGCCTAAAATATTATTTTTTCTAAATCATCTTTTAGAAAAATTGATATGAATATAAAAAAAGGTCGCCGAAGCGACCCTTTTACGCTGTGTTTGCGATTACAGCAGTTCTTTTGCTTTCGCGACGACGTTGTCGACGGTAAAGCCGAACTCTTCAAACAGCAGCTCTGCCGGAGCAGATTCACCGAAGGTGGTCATCCCGACGATTGCGCCATTCAGGCCCACGTATTTAAACCAGTAGTCAGCGATACCGGCTTCAATTGCCACACGCGCAGAGACCGCTTTCGGCAGTACGGATTCGCGGTAAGCGGCATCCTGCTTGTCGAACGCGTCGGTAGACGGCATGGAGACCACGCGCGCTTTCACGCCTTCAGCGGTCAGTTTGTCCCATGCCGCCACCGCCAGCTCAACTTCAGAACCGGTCGCGATGAAGATCAGTTCCGGCTGACCAGCGCAATCTTTCAGCACATAGCCGCCGCGGGCGATGTTAGCCAACTGTTCTGCAGTACGTTCCTGCTGCGCCAGGTTCTGACGGGAGAGGATCAGCGCGGTCGGGCCGTCCTGACGCTCAACACCGTATTTCCACGCCACAGCGGATTCAACCTGGTCACACGGACGCCATGTGCTCATGTTCGGGGTCACGCGCAGAGAAGCGACCTGCTCTACCGGCTGGTGAGTCGGGCCATCTTCGCCCAGACCGATGGAGTCGTGGGTGTAGACCATGACCTGACGCTGTTTCATCAGCGCAGCCATACGCACCGCGTTACGGGCATATTCCACGAACATCAGGAAGGTGGAGGTGTACGGCAGGAAACCACCGTGCAAAGAGATACCGTTGGCGATAGCGGTCATACCGAATTCACGTACACCGTAATGGATGTAGTTACCGGCAGCATCTTCGTTAATCGCTTTAGAGCCAGACCAGATAGTCAGGTTTGATGGCGCCAGGTCGGCAGAGCCACCAAGGAATTCAGGCAGCAACGGACCAAACGCTTCAATCGCGTTCTGGGATGCTTTACGGCTGGCGATTTTGGACGGGTTCGCCTGCAGTTTAGCAATGAATTCGTTCGCTTTTGCGTCGAAATCAGACGGCATTTCGCCTTTCATACGACGGGTGAATTCAGCGGCTTCCTGCGGGAAGGCTTTTGCATAAGCAGCGAACTTCTCGTTCCATGCTGCTTCTTTCGCCTGACCGGCTTCTTTCGCATCCCACTGCGCGTAAATATCAGACGGGATTTCAAACGGCGCGTATTTCCAGCCAAGCTGTTCGCGGGTCAGCGCGATCTCAGCATCGCCCAGCGGCGCACCGTGAGAGTCATGGGTGCCAGCTTTGTTCGGGGAACCGAAACCGATGATGGTTTTGCACATCAGCAGGGACGGTTTATCGGTGACCGCACGGGCTTCTTCAACGGCGCGCTTAATCGCGTCAGCATCGTGACCATCAACGCCACGAACCACATGCCAGCCGTAAGCTTCAAAACGCTTCGCGGTGTCATCGGTGAACCAGCCTTCAACGTGACCATCGATGGAGATACCGTTGTCATCGTAGAACGCCACCAGTTTGCCCAGCTTCAGCGTACCAGCCAGGGAGCATACCTCGTGAGAGATACCTTCCATCATGCAGCCGTCACCCATGAAAGCGTAGGTGAAGTGGTCAACGATGTCGTGACCTGGACGGTTAAACTGCGCCGCCAGTGTTTTTTCAGCAATAGCCATACCCACTGCATTCGCAATACCCTGACCCAAAGGACCTGTCGTGGTTTCCACACCTGCGGTGTAACCCACTTCCGGGTGACCCGGAGTTTTGGAGTGCAGCTGACGGAAGTTCTGCAGCTCGGACATCGGCAGGTCATAGCCGGTGAGGTGCAGCAGGCTATAAATCAGCATGGAGCCGTGGCCGTTTGACAGCACAAAGCGGTCACGGTCAGCCCAGGACGGGTTAGTCGGGTTGTGGTTCAGGAAATCACGCCACAGGACTTCGGCAATGTCAGCCATACCCATCGGGGCACCCGGGTGACCGGATTTGGCTTTCTGTACTGCGTCCATGCTCAGCGCACGAATAGCATTGGCAAGCTCTTTACGTGAGGACATTTTGACTCCAGATCGGATAATGAAGGCCGTGCCCTTAACGACTTGACGACAGAGCGTTTTGGGCTACGCCGGAAAAAAGTGCCAACAATGTAACCCAAGCCGCGTGTCATGTACATGGAGCATCCTTTTACTGTTTCAGAAATCTCTGGATCATGCGCGCATGTTGCGCAATCTACTCGCCCGCTTATTGTTCTTTTCTTTATACTTAGACTGAGCGTCGGTTTACCTGCAAACGACGCAATTTTTAGAATAATCCTGACTTTGTGCGGAAGAGAAAACATGAAAATTCGCGCTTTACTGCTTGCTATGAGCATGGCGACGGCATTGACCGGTTGCCAGAATATGGACTCCAATGGACTGCTTTCTTCTGGCGCAGAGGCGTTTCAGGCCTACAGCCTGAGCGATGCTCAGGTAAAAGCGCTCAGCGATCAGGCCTGTAAGGATATGGACAGCAAAGCTACCATAGCCCCAACTGGCAGCGAATATGCGACGCGTCTTAGCAAAATCGCCACTGCACTTGGCGACAGCATTAACGGTCAGCCAGTGAACTACAAAGTCTATATGGCGAAAGATGTGAATGCCTTTGCCATGGCAAACGGCTGTATCCGCGTGTACAGCGGCCTGATGGATATGATGACGGATAACGAAGTTGAAGCAGTCATCGGCCACGAAATGGGCCACGTTGCGCTGGGTCACGTGAAAAAAGGTATGCAGGTTGCGCTAGGCACCAACGCCGTGCGTGCTGCAGCGGCATCTGCGGGCGGCATCGTCGGCAGCCTGTCGCAATCACAACTGGGCGATCTTGGTGAGAAACTGGTGAATTCACAGTTCTCTCAACGCCAGGAATCCGAAGCAGATGATTACTCGTATGATTTGTTGCGCAAGCGCGGCATCAACCCGGCGGGTTTAGCCACCAGCTTTGAGAAACTGGCAAAACTGGAGGCAGGACGTCAAAGCTCAATGTTTGACGATCACCCGGCATCCGCAGAACGTGCGCAGCATATTCGCGATCGCATGAGCGCGGACGGAATTAAGTAATCTTCAAACAGTGCCGGATGGCGGCGTGAATGCCTTATCCGGCCTACAGATTTCATCCCATTATCGGACGTAATTGGCGAAGTCAGTTTGGGCCCGGCCAGCGCACAGCCACCGGAGCGTACACGTAGTACGTGAGGATGGCGAGCACTGCCCGGACCCAAAATGACGAGTAAAATAGTCCGACTATTATTCGCCTTTCTTCGCCGCCTGAATATACAGCATTTCCAGCGCTAACGTTGCCGCGGCCAGCGCGGTGATCTCTGACTGATCGTAAGCAGGCGCGACTTCTACAACGTCCATGCCGACGATGTTCAGATCTTTCATACCACGTACCAGTTTGATTGCACGATCGGAGGTCAGGCCGCCGATCACTGGCGTACCGGTACCTGGTGCAAACGCAGGATCCAGGCAGTCGATATCAAAAGTCAGGTATACCGGCATATCGCCAACTACCTGCTTAACCTGCGCAATGATGTCATCCACACTGCGATCGTTCACCTGGCAGGCATCCAGTACGGTAAAGCCGTTGTCTTTATCAAATTCAGTACGAATGCCAATCTGCACAGAGTGATTTGGATCGATCAGACCTTCGTTCGGCGCAGTGTAGAACATCGTACCATGGTCAAATTCACAGCCGTTGGCGTAGGTGTCGGTATGCGCATCAAAGTGCACCAGCGCCATTTTGCCAAAGTGCTTCGCGTGAGCGCGCAGCAGCGGTAGCGTGACGAAGTGGTCACCACCAAAAGAGAGCATGCGCTTACCAGCAGAAAGCAGCTTCTCAGCATGCGCCTGCAGCTTTTCACTCATTTCACGGGCATCGCCAAACGCGTAAACCAGATCGCCGCAGTCCACGACGTTCAAACGTTCGCGCATATCGAAATTCCACGGGAAACGGTTGTGTTCCCAGGCCAGGTTAGTGGAAACCTGACGGATCGCCGCCGGACCATGACGCCCGCCCGCACGACCAGATGTTGCCATATCAAATGGTACGCCGGTGATTACCCAGTCGGCATCACTGTCGTATGGCATGAAGTTCATCGGCAGACGCAAAAAACCAAAGGCGTTAGAAACCAGGGAGTTGTCGTATTGATGACCTAAGGTGCTCATGTACTGACCTCTTATAAAATCGGTGAAAAAAAATCCCCTCCGCGTCGTTAAGCCCGACGAGGAAGGGATTGATTTACGTGACTACTTGTATGGGCGAATTATCGCCGTTAATTTGTACAGATTCAAGTGAGCGCCGTAAATGCCGCCCTCTCTGAATCTGACTGCCGGATGGCGATTTCGCCTTATCCGGCCTACTTTCGTAGCTCCGGTAAGCGCAACACCACTGAGCATTTACCGTTACTCGTCTTCGAGATAGGTATATCCGTACAGCCCTGCTTCGAACTCTTCGAGGAACTGCTGCTGCAACTCCGCATCCAGATCGGTGTTTTTCACCTGATCACGGAACTGCGTCAGCAGAGTATTCGGGTCCAACTGCACATACTGCAGCATGTCTGCCACAGTATCGCCCTCGTCAGACAACTCAACTTCGACACTGCCATCAGGGAAGACAAACACGTCAACCGCTTCGGTATCACCGAACAGGTTGTGCATGTTACCGAGGATCTCCTGATAAGCCCCCACCATAAAGAAGCCCAGCATCGGCGGGTTCTCCGGATCGTACTCCGGCATCGGCATGGTGGTGGCAATTCCGTCGCCGTCAACGTAATGGTCGATAGCACCATCGGAATCACAGGTAATGTCCAGCAGAACCGCCCGGCGCTCAGGGGCCTGGTTCAACCCTTCCAGCGGCATCACCGGGAACAACTGATCGATACCCCACGCATCCGGCATCGACTGGAACAGAGAGAAGTTGACGTAAATCTTATCCGCCATACGCTCCTGCAGCTCGTCGATAATCGGACGATGCGCGCGGTTGCTCGGGTCGAGTTGTTTCTGTACTTCGTGACACATATTCAGATAGAGCTGTTCAGCCCATGCGCGTTCCTGCAGGCTAAAAGTGCCTGAAGAGTAGCCGACGTGAATATCGTGCAAGTCCATCTGGCTATCGTGCAACCATTCACGTAACGAGCGACGGGTACCCGGCTCGTGCATCTCCTGCCACGTTTCCCACATACTTTGCAGGGCGCGCGGAGCATCTTCAGCCGGCGGTGTGGCTTCGGTGTGTTCGCTACGTTCAACGCCGATAATGTTCGACACCAGTACGGTATGGTGTGCAGTAACAGCACGTCCAGATTCGGTGATCACCGTCGGGTGCGGCAAGCCATGTTCTTCACAGGCATCGCCAATCGCCCAGATAATGTTGTTGGCGTATTCGTTCAGCCCGTAGTTCACAGAGCAGTCGGACTGCGAGCGGGTCCCTTCATAGTCCACGCCCAGACCACCACCCACATCGAAGCACTGGATATTTACGCCCAGTTTATGCAGTTCAACGTAGAAACGGGCTGATTCACGTACGCCGGTAGCGATATCGCGAATGTTCGCCATCTGCGAACCAAGGTGGAAATGCAGCAGTTGAATGCTATCCAGACGACCGCGCTCACGCAGAATTTCCACCAGTTGCAGCACCTGGTTTGCCGCCAGGCCAAACTTGGATTTCTCGCCGCCGGAAGACTGCCATTTACCGGACCCCTGGGAGGCCAGACGTGCACGAACACCGAGGCGTGGCACGACGTTCAGGCGCTCGGCTTCTTCCAGCACGATGGCGATTTCAGACATCTTCTCGATAACCAGATAGACCTTGTGGCCCATCTTCTCACCGACCAGCGCCAGGCGAATGTATTCGCGGTCTTTATAGCCGTTACAGACAATCACGCTACGGGTCATACCCGCGTGCGCCAGTACCGCCATCAGTTCCGCTTTCGAACCCGCTTCCAGACCTAACGGTTCGCCAGAGTGGATCAGCGATTCAATAACACGGCGATGCTGGTTAACTTTGATCGGGTAAACCAGGAAGTAGTCGCCGTTGTAGCCGTATGATTCACGTGCACGTTTGAACGCCGCGTTAATCGAGCGCAGACGATGCTGCAGGATCTGCGGGAAGCAAAACAGCGCAGGCAGACGTTGCCCCTGTGCTTCACGGGCTTTTACCAGTTCGGCGAGATCGACACGCGCTTCTGGGACGTCAGGGTCCGGGCACACGCTAATGTGGCCTAATTCATTGACGTCGTAATAATTATTACCCCACCAGGCAATATTGTATGTACGCAGCATCTTGCTGGCTTCCTGGGAACTCATTGCAACCTCCTGCATGGAGCGTAGTACACCCTGTCCGCCCGCTGACGAAGGCGAACCCATGAAAATGTCGTCAGACATAGCGAACCTCAGATTTTATTAACAAGTGTAAAACAGTTGACTACTATCGCAATCCGAAGAGGCGATAACAACCCATAAACAGGCAGATTTTCCAGCAGATAGTGCTGACGCTCCGACTGTGCGACCGGTTTCTTTTTCATATCATTGTAAACACGTAACCGAACTTAATGCTGACGGTTCGGCGAAACCACGAGAAAACTCTTGTTTACCAAGAGCGCCCTTGTTCAGTCCTTAGTGACCGTAGCCGGCCCTGGAGTCCTGAGAAGCGCCGAGATGGGTATAACATCGGCAGGTATGCAAGATGCAGATTGCGGGGGACATATGTACACCAGAACGGTGTGACAGATTCAGCAGAATACAACGGTTCATTATCTCGTATCACCTCCACGGCTGCTCCTGACGGAACGAACCCACAAGCCAAAGCTAAAGTTTTAGCCCGGCTGGAAGTGGCAACACGATGAAAACGTCGTGTGCTTTTGTCTATCCTAAATAATTCGAGTTGCTGGAAGGCGGCAACGCAGGGAGTCCCCGGGAGCTTACATGAGTAAGTGACTGGGGCGAGCGAGTACTGCCAACGCACATGCAACTTGAAGTATGACGGATATGAGCCGCGCGCCGCGTTTTATACCGATAAGAAGGTCAAAATGCAAAAGATAAATATGCACATTGCCAGCACCGTCAGGAAAAATTTCCAGTTACATTTTCAGTACAATGCGACCTTAATCAAAAAAAGCTGGAAATCAGGCGAAGAAGTATCCTAAAATAGCCGTCCAGATGTTAATCCATCTATACCGATTAACACTCAGACTGCCAGTGTCCGTCATCTGCAGACTCATGGTAGAATCTTCTACACATGGCTATTCCACTCGACAGTTTGAGCTAACCAAATATTCCTTAGGTGAAATTAAATATGGCAAAACACCTTTTTACGTCCGAGTCCGTATCAGAAGGGCATCCTGACAAAATCGCTGACCAAATCTCTGATGCCGTGCTGGATGCAATCCTCGAGCAGGATCCGAAAGCACGCGTAGCCTGTGAAACCTACGTCAAAACCGGTATGGTTTTAGTTGGCGGCGAGATCACTACCAGCGCTTGGGTAGATATCGAAGAGATCACGCGTAACACGGTTCGCGAAATTGGCTATGTGCATTCCGACATGGGCTTTGACGCCAACTCTTGCGCAGTTCTGAGCGCCATCGGTAAGCAGTCTCCGGATATCAACCAGGGTGTTGACCGCGCGGATCCGCTGGAACAAGGCGCTGGCGACCAGGGTCTGATGTTTGGTTATGCAACCAATGAAACCGACGTGCTGATGCCTGCGCCAATCACCTACGCGCATCGTCTGGTACAGCGTCAGGCTGAAGTACGCAAAAACGGTACTCTGCCGTGGCTGCGTCCGGATGCAAAAAGCCAGGTCACTTTCCAGTATGACGACGGTAAAATTGTCGGTATTGATGCCGTGGTTCTGTCGACTCAGCACGCTGAAGATATCGACCAGAAATCTCTGCAAGAAGCCGTCATGGAAGAGATCATCAAACCGGTACTGCCGACCGAATGGCTGACCGCTGCGACCAAATTCTTCATCAACCCGACGGGTCGTTTTGTGATCGGCGGCCCAATGGGTGACTGCGGTCTGACTGGTCGTAAAATCATCGTTGATACCTACGGCGGCATGGCCCGTCACGGTGGCGGTGCATTCTCCGGTAAAGATCCGTCTAAAGTTGACCGTTCTGCGGCCTACGCTGCACGTTATGTGGCAAAAAATATCGTCGCTGCAGGTCTGGCAGACCGTTGTGAGATTCAGGTTTCCTACGCTATCGGTGTAGCTGAACCGACCTCTATCATGGTTGAAACCTTTGGTACCGAAAAAGTACCTTCAGAGCAGTTGACCCTGCTGGTGCGCGAGTTCTTCGATCTGCGTCCATACGGTCTGATTCAGATGCTGGATCTGCTGCACCCGATCTACAAAGAAACCGCAGCTTACGGTCACTTTGGTCGTGAACATTTCCCATGGGAAAAAACCGACAAAGCGCAACTGCTGCGTGACGCTGCCGGTCTGAAGTAATTTACTGAAGACTGTCCGCTTATTAAGACCAGCCTCGTGCTGGTCTTTTTTTTATTCCCCTATTCTCCTCCAACACCTCGTCACCTGAACAATACAGTGAATCATCTCTTTCAATAAAAATGAAAGCGATTACACATCACCGCTTTTCTATCCACAACGAGTTAACATCTCTTTTCCGTCGCGCCTGCATCACTGTTACATTACTTTTCAGGATTGTCTTAATTCCAGGCAATCAGCTATATTTAATCGCATTATAAAATGTTAACTTTCAAATAGTTAACCAATAATCGTGATGAATGCCAGTGTAACCGATTACACTAATGTGATGTGATTCGCATTTTTTTACCCCGTACTCACCTACCCTTAACATCAACAAAACTAGTTACCCAACCGGAGGGCATCATGCCTGACTATAAAAAAGCGGGGCGTTCCAACAAAGCCATGACATTCTTTGTCTGCTTCCTTGCAGCCCTGGCAGGATTACTTTTTGGCCTGGATATCGGTGTTATTGCTGGTGCTTTACCTTTCATCACCGATGAGTTCCAAATTACTGCACACACTCAGGAATGGGTGGTGAGTTCCATGATGTTTGGTGCAGCAGTCGGTGCTGTCGGTAGCGGCTGGCTCTCTTTCAAACTGGGTCGTAAAAAAAGCCTGATGATCGGTGCCATCCTGTTTGTTGCCGGCTCACTGTTCTCCGCAGCGGCGCCTAACGTGGAAGTACTGTTGGTTTCTCGCGTACTGTTGGGTCTGGCTGTCGGCGTTGCGTCTTACACCGCGCCGCTTTATCTGTCCGAAATCGCGCCGGAAAAAATTCGCGGCAGCATGATCTCCATGTATCAGTTGATGATCACCATTGGGATCCTTGGTGCCTATCTGTCCGATACCGCGTTTAGCTACAGTGGCGCATGGCGCTGGATGCTGGGCGTGATCATCATCCCGGCCTTGTTACTGCTGGTTGGCGTTATCTTCTTGCCAGACAGCCCACGCTGGTTCGCGGCTAAACGTCGCTTTGTCGATGCCGAGCGCGTTCTGTTGCGTCTGCGTGATACCAGTGCAGAAGCTAAGCGCGAGCTGGATGAGATTCGTGAAAGCCTGCAGGTAAAACAGAGTGGCTGGGCGCTGTTTAAAGAAAACAGCAACTTCCGTCGCGCGGTGTTCCTGGGCGTACTGTTACAGGTGATGCAGCAGTTCACCGGGATGAACGTCATCATGTACTACGCGCCAAAAATCTTTGAACTGGCGGGTTATACCAATACCACTGAACAGATGTGGGGGACCGTTATTGTCGGTCTGACTAACGTGCTGGCAACCTTTATCGCCATTGGCCTGGTTGACCGTTGGGGACGTAAACCTACGCTGATCCTCGGCTTTATCGTGATGGCCGTCGGTATGGGCGTACTGGGCACGATGATGCACGTAGGCATTCACTCGGCAGCCGCTCAATACTTCGCGGTGCTGATGCTGCTAATGTTTATTGTTGGCTTCGCCATGAGCGCCGGTCCGCTGATTTGGGTGCTGTGCTCTGAAATTCAGCCGCTGAAAGGCCGCGATTTCGGTATCACCTGCTCTACCGCAACCAACTGGATTGCCAACATGATTGTCGGCGCAACCTTCCTGACGATGCTGAATTCGCTGGGCAGCGCCAACACCTTCTGGGTCTACGGTGGCCTGAACGTACTGTTCATCTTCCTGACCCTGTGGCTGATTCCGGAAACCAAAAACGTCTCTTTGGAACACATCGAACGTAACCTAATGAAAGGTCGTAAACTGCGCGAAATTGGCGCGCACGATTAATCATCTCATTGCTTCCTCCCGCCGGGAGGAAGCCTTCTTCTTGCAGTCCCTTCCCTGTCGCACTATCCTCTGGCGTTATGAAAACCACCCGTCTTCCCATCGCTATCCAGCAAGCCGTTATGCGCAGCCTGCGGGAAAAACTCGCACAGGCCAATCTCAAGCTCGAGCGTAATTATCCGGAACCTAAGCTGGTGTACCAACAGCGCGGCACCGCTGCAGGCACCGCGTGGTTACAAACCTACGAAATCCGCCTCAATCCGGTACTGTTGATGGAGAATATCGACGCGTTCGTGAATGAGGTAGTACCCCATGAACTGGCACATTTGCTGGTGTGGAAGCACTTTGGCCGCGTACCGCCACACGGCAAAGAATGGAAATGGATGATGGAGAGCGTGCTGGGCGTTCCAGCCCGACGCACGCATCAGTTTGAACTGCAATCCATACAACGCAAGACCTTTACCTACCGCTGTAAGTGCCAGGAACACCAACTGACGGTCCGCCGCCATAACCGCGTTGTACGCGGTGAAGCCACCTACCGCTGCGTCCACTGCGGTGAGCCGCTGATTGCAGAATAATCATCAGAATTATCAGGAACTTTTCTGATCTAACTGATTGCATACAGGAATAACTTTCGCTACGTTGCGGGCTCGTTTTGACACGGAGTTCGTGATGTACCGTAATCTTTCTTTTGCAGCGGCCCTGTTAGCCGCTGCGTTTTCAGGCCCGGTTTTAGCCGAAGGCATCAACAGTTTTTCTCAGGCAAAAGCAGCGGGCGTCAAGGTTAACGCCGATGCGCCGGGCGACTTCTACTGTGGTTGTAAGATTAACTGGCAAGGCAAAAAAGGGGTCGTGGACCTCGAATCTTGCGGTTACAAAGTGCGAAAAAATGAAAACCGAGCCAGCCGAATTGAGTGGGAGCACGTGGTTCCTGCATGGCAATTTGGCCATCAGCGCCAGTGCTGGCAGGAGGGTGGGCGTAAAAACTGCGCCAAAGATCCGGTCTATCGCAAGATGGAAAGCGATATGCATAACCTGCAGCCGGCAGTAGGTGAAGTCAATGGCGATCGCGCAAACTTCATGTACAGCCAGTGGAACGGCGGCGAAGGCCAATATGGACAGTGCGCCATGAAAGTCGACTTCAAAGAGAAAGTTGCCGAGCCGCCAGCGCGCGCCCGTGGCGCCATTGCTCGTACCTATTTTTACATGCGCGACCAGTACGATCTCACACTCTCCCGCCAACAAACCCAGCTTTTTAACGCCTGGAATAAGCAGTATCCGGTAACCGACTGGGAGTGTGAACGTGATGAGCGTATTGCAAAGGTACAGGGTAACCATAATCCATATGTGCAACGCGCTTGCCAGGCACAAAAGAGCTAACCTACACTAGCGTCAATATTTTTAACCATGCCCTGGCCTTAAATAGCTCAGGGCCATGACGCGGATGTTTAACTATGCGCATTCCCCGCATTTATCACCCTGAGCCAATCACTTCCGGTAGCCAAATTTCACTGTGTGAGGATGCCGCCAATCATATTGGTCGCGTACTACGCATGGGCCCCGGCCAGGCCCTGCAGCTATTTGACGGCAGTAATCAGGTATTTGACGCCGAAATCACCCATGCCAGTAAGAAAAGCGTGGACGTGAAGGTTATTAACGCCGAACTCGACGATCGTGAATCACCGTTGCATATCCATCTTGGACAAGTCATGTCACGTGGCGAAAAAATGGAATTCACTATCCAGAAATCGATCGAACTGGGTGTAAGCCTCATTACGCCACTTTTTTCTGAGCGCTGCGGCGTTAAACTGGACAGTGAACGCCTGAACAAGAAACTCCAGCAGTGGCAGAAAATTGCCATTGCCGCCTGCGAACAATGCGGTCGTAACCGGGTACCTGAAATTCGCCCGGCAATGGATCTGGAAGCATGGTGCGCCGAACAAGACGAAGGGTTGAAGTTGAACCTGCATCCACGCGCCAGCGCCAGCATTAACACACTGCCGCTACCCGTAGAGCGTATCCGCTTGCTGATTGGCCCGGAGGGTGGGCTGTCGGCAGATGAAATTGCCATGACCGCACGTTATCAGTTTACTGATATCCTGTTAGGACCTCGCGTTCTGCGTACAGAGACAACTGCGCTCACCGCCATTACCGCGCTTCAGGTGCGTTTTGGCGATCTGGGCTAAGGCATAAACGGAGAAGAACATGATTAAGCTCGGCATCGTGATGGACCCCATCACAAGCATCAACATCAAGAAAGATTCCAGTTTTGCTATGCTACTGGAAGCACAACGTCGTGGTTATGAACTTCACTATATGGAGATGGCCGATCTTTATCTGATCAACGGGGAAGCCCGCGCCCGTACGCGTACTCTGAGCGTCGAGCAGAACTACGACAAATGGTATGAGTTCAACAACGAACAGGATCTCCCGCTGGCAGATCTGGACGTCATCCTGATGCGTAAGGATCCCCCGTTTGATACTGAGTTCATCTACGCAACCTACATTCTGGAACGTGCAGAAGAACAAGGGACGCTGATCGTTAACAAGCCGCAGAGTCTGCGTGATTGCAACGAAAAGCTGTTCACCGCCTGGTTCGCCGACCTGACACCGGAAACGCTGGTCACGCGTAACAAGGCACAGCTGAAAGCCTTCTGGCAAAAGCACAACGACATTATTCTCAAACCGCTGGACGGCATGGGTGGCGCATCTATCTTCCGTGTGAAGGAAGGCGATCCGAACCTCGGCGTGATTGCCGAAACGCTGACCGAGCACGGTACCCGCTACTGCATGGCGCAGAACTATCTGCCAGCAATTAAAGACGGCGACAAACGTGTCCTGGTAGTCGATGGCGAACCTGTACCGTATTGCCTGGCGCGCATTCCGCAGGGTGGAGAAACCCGAGGCAACCTGGCTGCCGGTGGTCGTGGCGAACCGCGCCCATTAACCAACAGTGACTGGGAAATTGCCCGTCGCATTGGACCAACCCTGAAAGCCAAAGGTCTGATCTTTGTCGGCCTGGATATCATTGGCGATCGCCTGACTGAAATAAACGTCACCAGCCCAACCTGTATTCGTGAAATCGAAGCAGAGTTCCCGGTCTCTATTACCGGAATGCTGATGGATGCCATTGAGGCTCGTCTACAGAAGTAAATACGTTTCCGGATGGAGACGCCTTCGCGTCTTATCCGGACTGGAATTGCACCCCGTAGGCCGGATAAGGCGCGCCCTTCATCCGGCAACGCTATTTTCAGAGGGTGACATCTTCTCGCTTTGCCCACATACTGGGCACTGTTGCTTTTTTGAACCAGGAAACAGAACCTCTGACAATGAATTTACAGCATCACTTTCTTATTGCCATGCCTGCTCTCCAGGATCCTATTTTCCGCCGCGCTGTGGTGTACATCTGTGAACATAATGAGAACGGTGCTATGGGGATTATCGTCAATAAGCCCCTGGAAAACTTACAGATTGAAGGGATTCTGGAAAAGCTGAAGATCACGCCTGAAGGACGCGATCCGTCCATCCGTCTGGATAAAGCAGTGATGCTCGGCGGCCCTTTGGCGGAAGACCGCGGATTTATTCTGCATACCCCACCCGCCCGTTTTGCATCCAGTATCTTAATTTCCGATAACACCATCATCACGACATCCCGCGATGTTTTAGAAACCTTAGGTACCCAGGAACAACCGTCCGAAGTGCTGGTCGCATTAGGTTATTCATCCTGGGAAAAGGGCCAGCTTGAACAAGAACTGTTGGATAACGCCTGGCTCACCGCCCCCGCCGATCTCAACATCTTGTTTAAAACACCGATCGCCGATCGCTGGCGCGATGCTGCAAAACTTATCGGCATAGATATTTTGACCATGCCTGGCGTGGCGGGACATGCATAATGAGTGAAACATTACTCTCGTTTGATTTTGGAACCAAAAGCATTGGCGTGGCGATTGGTCAACGTATTACCGGCACAGCCAGACCCCTGCCTGCAATCAAAGCTCAGGACGGTACGCCGGACTGGAATTTGATTGAACGCCTGCTAAAAGAGTGGCAACCAGATGAAATCATCGTCGGCCTGCCGCTCAATATGGATGGTACTGAGCAACCCCTGACCGCACGCGCGCGCAAATTCGCCAACCGCATTCATGGTCGTTTCGGTGTCACCGTTACATTGCATGACGAACGGCTGAGTACCGTCGAAGCCCGCTCCGGCCTGTTTGAGCAGGGTGGATACCGTGCGCTGAATAAAGGCAAAGTAGACTCCGCGTCTGCCGTTGTGATCCTCGAAAGCTATTTCGAACAGGGCGACTAAAGCCGCCCCTGCGCCTGTCGCAGCTGCAGACTTTGTGCAAATGTCTGCATACCTGATTGTTGCCCGGTTTGTATCACGCCGGGTAGCTGATGGTTCTTCCCTTCGCGGATCAGGTTGCCAACGGCGGGTGTATTAACGAGCAGTTCAAATAACGCCACCCGTCCGCCCTGCTTATCTTCCTCCAGTTTCTGTGAAAGCACTGCCCGCAGGCTATCCGCCAGTTGATTACGCACGGGATCTTTCTCTGATGCCGCAAAAGTGTCTACCAGCCGCGCAATGGCTTGTGCAGCCCCACGCGTGTGTAGCGTTGCCAGCACCAGATGCCCCGTTTCCGCCGCTGTTAAGGCCAGCCGGATGGTTTCAACATCGCGCAGTTCGCCCAGCAAAATGACGTCGGGATCTTCACGCAGCGCGCCGCGCAAGCCGGCGGCAAAAGAAGCACAGTGTGCGCCCACCTCCCGTTGTTGAATAAGACAGCGCTGGCTGGTGTAGCGATATTCAATCGGGTCTTCCAGCGTCAGAATATGCCCCGCAACATGGTGATTAAGGTGCTCCACCATCGCAGCCAGTGTGGTCGATTTGCCGCTACCGGTAGCTCCTGTAACCAGAATTAACCCATTTTCACTGTGCAGCAGGTCAGGTATAGCCTCGGGAGCCTGGAGATCGTCTAAACGAGGACAATCAAGCGGTAGCAATCTTAGCGCCAGCGACGTTCCCTGTTGATGAACAAAAGCGCTGGCGCGTAAACGCCGGGAATCTGCCAGCGCAATAGCAAAATCAATTTGCCCCTGCTCACGCCACTGTACCTGCTGTTGGTCGTTGAGCCAGTACATCAGCAGCGTCTCTACGTCCGGCGTAGTAAATGGCGCGATTTCCACCTTTCCCCGTATGCGCCAACGCGCAGGCCATGCATTGCACAGGTGTAGATCCGACACGTTATGCTTTACACTAAGGGCCACTATTTCTTCCATATTCACATGAACATCCTCGGAAAATGAACGATATCGCGCATAACCTGGCACATGTCCGGGACAAAATCTCAGCCGCCGCGACGCGTTGCGGGCGGTCTTCAGAAGAAGTTACGTTGCTTGCAGTCAGTAAAACCAAACCTGCGAGCGCCATCGAAGAAGCCATCGTCGCCGGGCAGCACGCCTTTGGCGAAAACTATGTTCAGGAAGGCGTGGATAAGATCCGCTACTTCAAAGAAAACGGTATTGAAGGTCTGCAGTGGCACTTTATCGGCCCGCTGCAGTCCAACAAAAGCCGTCTGGTGGCTGAACATTTTGACTGGTGTCATACAATCGACCGCCTGCGTATCGCGGCTCGCCTGAGCGAACAACGCCCGGCCGATCTGCCACCGCTGAATGTACTGATTCAGATAAATATCAGCGATGAGAATAGCAAGTCAGGTATTCCGCTGGCTGAGCTTGATGCGCTGGCCGCCGACGTCGCCGCGCTACCACGTATAACCCTACGTGGGCTGATGGCGATCCCGGCGCCAGAGTCAGATTATGTAAGGCAGTTTGAAGTTGCACAGCAAATGGCTGTAGCATTTGCCGGGTTGAAAACGCGCTACCCAGATATCGACACCCTCTCACTGGGGATGTCTGATGATATGGATGCCGCCATCGCGGCGGGTAGCACGATGGTGCGCATTGGCACTGCCATTTTTGGTGCTCGTGATTACACAAAAAATTAAGGAAAACTAAGGAACACCATGAATACGTTGACCTTCCTGCTCTCAACGGTAATTGAGCTGTATACCATGGCGCTGCTATTGCGCGTGTGGATGCAGTGGTCTCGCTGCGATTTTTACAACCCGTTCTCACAGTTTATTGTGAAAATCACCCAGCCCATTATTGGGCCATTACGCCGCATTATTCCACCGATGGGGCCGATTGACAGCGCATCAGCATTAGTTGCGCTCGTTCTCAGCTTTATCAAAGCCATCGTGCTGTTTAAGGTGGTCACGTTCCAGCCAATCATCTGGATCGCCGCGGTGTTGATCGTCCTGAAAACCATTGGATTGCTGATTTTCTGGGTTCTTTTAGTGATGGCCATCATGAGCTGGGTCAGCCAGGGTCGCAGCCCTGTGGAATACGTACTGATTCAACTGGCGGACCCGTTGCTGCGCCCTATCCGTCGCATACTTCCAGGCATGGGTGGAATCGACTTCTCCCCAATGATCCTGGTGCTGCTGCTCTATGTCATTAACATGGGGATCGCAGAGGTATTACAGGCGACTGGCAATATGTTGCTGCCGGGGCTGTGGATGGCGCTATGAGTGCCGTGACACCCTGCGATGACGGTCTGGTTTTACGGCTCTACATTCAGCCAAAAGCCAGCCGTGACAGTATTGTGGGCTTACATGGCGACGAAATAAAAGTCGCCATTACAGCCCCGCCAGTCGACGGGCAAGCGAACAGCCATCTGGTGAAGTTTCTCGGCAAACAGTTCCGCGTAGCGAAAAGCCAGATCGTCATTGAGAAGGGCGAGCTTGGCCGTCATAAACAGGTTAAAATCATTCATCCGCAACAGATCCCGCCAGAAATTGCGGCGCTAACTGATTAGGTATCCCATGCAAAAAGTTGTCCTCGCGACCGGCAATGCCGGTAAAGTGCGTGAACTCGCCTCTCTTCTGAGCGATTTCGGCCTTGATGTCGTTGCCCAAACGGATCTGGGCGTTGATTCCGCTGAAGAAACCGGCCTGACGTTTATTGAAAATGCCATTCTGAAAGCGCGCCATGCAGCGCAAATCACCGGGTTTCCTGCTATTGCCGATGATTCCGGTCTGGCGGTAGACGTGCTGGGCGGCGCGCCAGGTATCTATTCAGCACGCTATTCTGGTGAAGATGCGACTGACAGACAGAACCTGGAAAAGTTGCTGCATACTTTGCAGGATGTGCCCGACGAGAAGCGCCAGGCGCAATTCCACTGCGTACTGGTTTATATGCGCCACGCAGATGATCCGACCCCTATTGTTTGCCACGGAAGCTGGCCTGGCGTAATCACCCGCGAACCTGCCGGTACCGGTGGTTTTGGCTACGATCCTATCTTCTTTGTGCCGTCTGAAGGGAAAACCGCGGCAGAGCTGACCCGTGAGGAGAAAAGTGCGATCTCCCACCGCGGACAGGCGCTGAAGCTGCTGTTGGATGCCCTGCGTAATGGTTAAGCTTCCACCGCTAAGTCTGTATATTCACATCCCGTGGTGCGTACAGAAATGCCCCTACTGTGATTTCAACTCGCATGCGTTGAAGGGCGAAGTCCCACATGACGACTACGTGCAACATCTGCTGAGCGATCTGGATACCGAGGTTACACACGCTCAGGGACGTGAAATAAAGACGATCTTTATTGGTGGCGGTACGCCGAGCCTGCTCTCTGGTCCGGCGATGCAAACGCTGCTGGACGGCGTGCGTGCACGCCTGAATCTGGCGACAGATGCAGAAATCACGATGGAAGCGAACCCCGGAACTGTTGAAGCCGATCGCTTTGTCGATTATCAACGCGCCGGGGTCAACCGGATATCTATTGGTGTGCAGAGCTTTAGCTCCGCCAAGCTCGAACGTCTGGGACGTATCCACGGACCGGAAGAAGCCAAACGTGCCGCGCACCTGGCGAGTGGTCTGGGGCTACGTAGCTTTAACCTCGATCTGATGCACGGTCTGCCGGATCAAACGCTGGAAGAGGCGCTGGGCGATTTGCAGCAAGCTATCGCGCTGAATCCACCGCATCTCTCCTGGTATCAACTGACTATTGAACCCAACACGCTGTTCGGCTCTCGTCCACCCGTATTACCAGACGATGACGCGCTGTGGGATATTTTTGAACAAGGCCACCAGTTGCTGACCGCTGCCGGATATCAGCAGTATGAGACCTCAGCTTATGCAAAGCCGGGCTATCAATGTCAGCACAACCTGAACTACTGGCGCTTTGGTGACTATCTTGGCATTGGCTGCGGCGCACACGGTAAAGTCACATTCCCGGACGGGCGGATCCTGCGCACCACCAAAACGCGGCATCCACGCGGTTATATGCAAGGACGCTACTTAGAAAGTCAGCGTGATGTCGCTGAGGCCGATAAGCCGTTCGAGTTCTTTATGAATCGTTTCCGGTTACTGGAAGCCGCACCACGCGCTGAATTCACGCAATACACCGGGCTTAGCGAAGAAGTTATTCGTCAACAGATTGAAGAGGCTATCGCGCAGGGCTATTTGAGCGAGTGCGATGAGTACTGGCAGATTACCCAGCACGGTAAGCTGTTTTTGAATTCGCTGCTGGAGCTGTTTCTGGCGGAGTAATACGGTAATGATATAGTGAACGTAGGCCTGATAAGCGTAGCGCCATCAGGCAATTTTCCGGATGGCGGCTGCGCCTTATCCGGCCTACGAAAGGCCAGGGCACAGCCACCTTCAGCTATTAATACTGATTAAACATTTCCTGAATCTGCTTAGGATCTTTGGTTTCAGTCAATGCCAGCTGCAGCAGAACACGCGCTTTTTGCGGGTTCAGCGAGCCTGAAGCCACAAATCCGTATTTCGCATCATCCACTTCTGCATCCTGGGTAGTTGCACCCGTCGGTACACGGGATGAACGTACGACTACCGTACCTTTATGCGCGGCAGTTGCCAGCGTATCAAAAATGGTTTTATACAGGTTGCCGTTACCTACACCCGCACTGACGATCCCGGCGTAACCGGCATCAACCAGCGCTTTTGCCGGCAGATCGGAAGCATTCGCGTAGTTGTAAACAATCCCCACTTTCGGCAGCTCGGTCAGCTTAGAAACATCAAACGGAGTCGATGTGGTGTGCTTACGCGCAGGCGTACGCTGGTAGTCGATTTTTCCGTTATGGATATAACCCAGCGGGCCATAGTTAACGGATTTGAAGGTAGCGACATCGGTGGTATTGGTTTTGGTCACGTCGCGACCATCCATAACGGTGTCGTTCATCACCACCAGCACACCGCGGTTAGCTGAGGCTTTATCTGCGGCAGTTACCACTGCGTTATACAGGTTGAACGGGCCATCGGCGCTCATACCCGTAGACGGACGCATTGCGCCGACCAGTACCACCGGCTTGTTGCACTTCACGGTCAGGTCGAGGAAATAGGCGGTTTCTTCCATGGTATCCGTACCATGAGTAACCACAAATCCGTCAGTCTTATCGCACTCAGTGTTGATCTTCTTCGCCAGTGTTAACCAGACTTCGTCATTCATATCCTGGGAGCCGATATTCACTACCTGCTCACCTTTCACGACCGCAATGTCTTTCAGCTGGGGCACTGCATCTACCAGGTTTTCTACACCAACTTTACCCGCCGTGTAGTTAGATTTTGTCGCGGAATCACCGCCACCAGCAATCGTCCCGCCAGTCGCTAAAATGGTGATATTGGGTAATGCCAGCGCTGCACCGCTGAAACCCATAACCAATGCTGCCAGTGCCGTTTTTCTGAAAAACTCCATGTTATTTCTCCAGTTACTTGAATTTGCTGCATTATGTCCATCCCACAGATGAATAATGTGACGCAATCCAATTAACCAGATTTATATTTCCATGAAATTGTTATTCTTAGAGATGGATATCAAAAAAGAAGATAAACATAAAATAAAACGGCACAGAAATGTTTCTATGCCGTTAAAAAGAGGTGAATATTATTTCAGAGTGCTAACCAGGGATTTACGGTTATCTTCCAGCATCACGACGCGTGCGCAAACATCTTTGCCAAACTGCTGGAAGTCTTGTTCCTGATTCTTCCACTCATTCTGAATTGACGTTTGCAAACCGCCCAGACTACCGAGCACGCCCTGCAGTGGATTACCACCGCCTTTGAGCACGGCTTTCGCTCCCATCTCGTTGATGCTGTCCTGCAAAATACCGCCCATCGCCTGATTGACCAGCTGTTGTCCGTCCGCGCGGACCTGATCAATCGCCTTATAATGGAAGGTCAGACCGTCTGTACGGTGCTCGATGATGCGGTTCATCTGCTCTTTCAATTGCGCATCCAGCTTGGTTAAGCGGCCACGCATGTTGCTGCTTTCACCCACTTCTTTGGCGATGATTTTATCCAGTGCCACACGACCTTTCTCTACGCGCGCTCTGGCACCTTCGTCAATCCACGGCAGGCTGCTACGCAACGCCGCCTGATAATCTTTGGCCTGCTCACGCTGTGCGGCGTTCAGGTTGTACTGTTTACCGTTAAAGGTGACATCGCCGGCCTGGGTAATAATCAGGTCGCCGTTCTCGCCCTTCACCTGCACCGCTTGTGGGCTCAAAATCACATCGTCACGCGGGGTGACGCTGCACTGGTAATCTGCATGTGCGGCCATCGCCGTGAACGTTAGGACTGCCGCCAGCAGCGTTTTGCGCATCATATCTTTCCCTCAATACAAATCGGGCCGGCATTTGCCGACCCTTTGCTACTTAGTCCCACCAAATATCGAAAAGTTCGCTGGTGCGCACTTCTTCGAGTTTGTGCTCTTCCAGCCACTTACGCACGATTGCCTGATGCTCTTCAGTGCATTTGCCGATTTCCTGCAGGCAGATCAGACCTTCCCAGGCCAGATAGCCGCTGCCGTCAAAAGCCAGCTTGTTCGGCTCAATCACTTCATCAATAAAGTCATCAACGATTTTATCGACCTGCTCGCCCGATGTACCTTCCGGGAAACGCCATGCAACCGAAAATCCGACTTCCTGGAATTCGTCGATGTGCATTTTTTTACGCAGACGACGGCTACGGTTCTTTGCCATTATTTCACCCTCTCGAACATTAAGTCCCATACGCCGTGGCCAAGACGATGACCACGTTGTTCAAATTTGGTTACCGGGCGCGATTCCGGGCGCGGTACATAATCGTTACTCTCTGACTGATTTTTATATCCGTCAATGGAGGACATCACTTCAAGCATGTGTTCCGCATAAGCTTCCCAGTCGGTTGCCATGTGGAAAACGCCGCCAGGCTTCAGTTTGCTCAAAATGTGTTCAGCAAACGGCACCTGAACGATACGGCGTTTATTATGACGTGCTTTATGCCATGGGTCAGGGAAAAACAGCTGAACCATAGATAAAGAATTGTCAGGAATCATTTTATGCAGGACTTCAACGGCATCATGGCACATTACGCGCAGGTTCTCGACGCCCTCTTCATGGGCTGATGCCAGACACGCGCCAACGCCCGGAGAATGAACTTCAATACCAAGGAAATTTTGTTCCGGACGCGCTTTCGCCATCGCTACCAGCGAAGCGCCCATACCAAAACCAATTTCCAGCGTCACTGGCGCATCGCGACCGAACAGCGTTGTGAAATCCACGGGCTCTTCGCTGAACTCAACGCCCATCACCGGCCAGTAGTTTTCCAGCGCGTGTTCCTGCCCTTTCGTCAGTCGCCCCTGGCGACGAACAAAACTACGAATCCGGCGCAAAGGGCGGCCGTTTTCATCAAATTCCGGTGAAATGACGTCGTTCTTCATAAAAGTTTAGTCTGCTGTGTTTGAGTTCCGAAAACGGGCATTATCCAAAGTTAGTTGCCGGATGCAAGTAAAGGAAGAAAGTGAGCAGCGGAAAGTTCCGGTTTACACCCTGTTGCCTCTGTGCTGCAATCTTGCCCCCGGCAATAATGAAACGGTAATCATGCAAGCGTCTCAATTTTCAGCTCAGGTGTTGAGCTGGTACGACAAATACGGGCGGAAAACGTTGCCCTGGCAAATTGACAAGACGCCTTACAAAGTATGGCTCTCAGAAGTCATGCTGCAACAAACCCAGGTTGCGACCGTTATCCCTTATTATGAGCGTTTTATGGCGCGCTTCCCAACGGTTACGGATTTAGCCCATGCACCGCTGGATGAAGTGTTGCATTTATGGACCGGCCTTGGCTATTACGCCCGTGCCCGAAATCTGCATAAGGCCGCGCAGCAGGTGGTCACCCTGCATGGTGGAATATTTCCACAGACCTTTGATGAAGTGGCTGCGTTGCCAGGCGTTGGACGTTCAACGGCAGGCGCGATCCTTTCGCTTTCTCTGGGTCAGCATTTTCCGATTCTCGACGGCAACGTTAAACGCGTGCTGGCTCGCTGTTATGCTGTCAGCGGCTGGCCTGGTAAGAAAGAGGTCGAGAAGAAACTGTGGGAACTGAGCGAGCAAGTCACACCTGCCCGCGGCGTTGAGCGTTTCAACCAGGCAATGATGGACTTAGGGGCAATGGTCTGCACGCGCTCAAAACCTAAGTGCTCCCTGTGCCCGTTAGAAAATGGCTGTGTGGCGACCGCCAATGCAAGCTGGGCACAATACCCCGGTAAAAAGCCCAAACAGACGTTACCCGAACGGACGGGCTATTTTTTACTGATGCAACATGATGATGAGGTGCTGCTCGCGCAGCGCCCACCCAGCGGCTTATGGGGGGGATTATACTGTTTTCCGCAGTTTGACGATGAAGATGGGCTTCGTCAGTGGCTGGCGCAACGACAAATTAACGCAGATAATCTGACCCAACTTAATGCGTTTCGCCATACCTTTAGCCATTTCCATTTAGATATTGTGCCTATGTGGCTTCGCGTGTCCTCATTCACCGCATGCATGGATGAAGGCAACGCGCTCTGGTATAACTTAGCGCAACCGCCGTCAGTCGGCCTGGCGGCTCCCGTGGAGCGTTTGTTACAGCAATTACGCGCCGGTACGCAGATTTAACGTATCGGTCGATAGAGAGGATTTTTTAATGAGCAGAACAATTTTTTGCACTTTCCTGCAACGCGAAGCCGAAGGCCAGGATTTTCAGCTGTACCCGGGCGACCTGGGAAAACGCATTTATAACGAGATTTCTAAAGAAGCGTGGGCGCAGTGGCAGCATAAACAAACCATGCTGATTAACGAGAAAAAGCTCAATATGATGAACGTCGAGCACCGCAAACTGCTGGAGCAGGAAATGATCAACTTCCTGTTTGAAGGCAAAGATGTGCATATTGAAGGCTATACGCCAGAATCATAAGAACCGTTGCCGGATGGCGCTGCGCTTATCCGGCCTACGATTTAATCTGGTCCTTGCCAATAACAAACACAACATGCACTCCCGGAATGATGAAAAAATTTCTCGCGCTTGCCGTTATTGCGCCGTTGCTCATCTCCTGTTCCAGTTCGACCAAAAAAGGCGATTCCTATAATGAAGCCTGGGTCAAGGATACCAACGGTTTTGATATTCTGATGGGGCAGTTTGCCCATAACATTGAGAATCTGTGGGGGTTTAAGGAAGTGCTGATTGCGGGTCCGAAGGACTACGTGAAGTATACCGATCAGTATCAAACCCGCAGCCATATCAACTTCGATGACGGTACAATCACCGTCGAGACCATTGCCGGGACAGATCCCGCCGGACACCTGCGTCGGGCGATCATCAAAACATTGCTGATGGGCGATGATCCGGGATCTATCGATCTCTATTCCGATGTCGATGACATCAAAATTTCCAAAGAACCGTTCCTCTACGGGCAGGTGGTGGATAATACCGGCCAACCGATTCGCTGGGAGGGACGTGCCACTAACTTTGCCAACTATCTGCTACAAACGCGCCTGAAGAGCCGCAGCAACGGGCTGCGTATCATCTATAGCGTGACCATTAATCTGGTGCCAAACCACCTTGATAAGCGTGCGCATAAGTACGTTGGTATGGTGCGTCAGGCATCACGGAAGTATGGCGTTGATGAGTCACTGATTCTGGCTATCATGCAGACCGAATCCTCTTTTAACCCCTATGCGGTCAGCCATGCCGATGCGTTGGGACTCATGCAGGTAGTCCAACATAGCGCCGGGAAAGATGTGTTCCGTTCCCAGGGGCGCTCAGGTACGCCAAGCCGCAGCTTCCTGTTCGACCCAGCCAGTAACATTGATACGGGTACGGCCTATCTGGCAATGCTCAACAACGTCTATCTGGGCGGTATTGATAATCCAACCTCGCGTCGCTATGCGGTCATCACCGCCTATAACGGCGGCGCGGGAAGCGTGCTGCGCGTTTTCTCTAACGATAAAATTCAGGCCGCGAATATTATCAATAGCATGTCACCTGGTGACGTTTACCAAACTCTGACCACGCGACATCCCTCTGCAGAATCACGTCGCTATCTTTACAAGGTCAATTCCGCACAGAAAACCTATCGACGTCGATAATCCCCTCCTCCTCTGCCCGCTCATTCCCGCGGCAGAGGAGGAAAAAGTGTTAACTCCGTCACTATTTTGCTTTGCAATTAGAAATTGTTTGCAAATATTTGTCACAGCTAACAAAAAAAGAGTGTCTCTCATTGATAGAATCACATCATATTGCAACGGCAAATGTGCCTTTTAAAACATCCATCCGCATTACGGTGTGAGGAAATTAACATGAATCTTAAGCTGCAGCTGAAAGTTCTCTCGTTTCTGCAGTTCTGCCTGTGGGGTAGTTGGCTGACAACCCTCGGCTCCTATATGTTTGTCACCCTTAAATTTGACGGTGCTTCCATCGGCGCAGTGTATAGCTCGCTGGGGATTGCCGCCGTGTTTATGCCGACCCTGTTAGGGATCGTGGCTGACAAATGGATCAGTGCAAAATGGGTTTATGCGCTTTGCCACCTGGTCGGTGCAGGAACGCTGTTCGCCGCAGCCGAAGTGACCACGCCTGGGGCAATGTTCTTTGTGATTTTGCTTAACTCGCTGGCCTATATGCCAACATTGGGGTTAATCAACACCATCTCTTACTATCGCTTGCAGTCTGCCGGGATGGATATTGTCACCGACTTCCCACCAATCCGTATCTGGGGCACCATCGGCTTTATTCTGGCCATGTGGGCAGTCAGCTTCTCTGGCTTTGAACTGAGCCATATGCAGCTTTATATTGGCGCAACATTATCCGTCGTATTGGTCCTGTTCACCCTGACGCTGCCACACATTCCGGTTGCCAATCAGCAGAAAAATCAGAGCTGGACATCAATGCTTGGCCTGGATGCCTTTGCGCTGTTTAAAAACAAGCGTATGGCCATTTTCTTCATCTTCTCAATGATGCTGGGCGCAGAATTGCAGATTACCAATATGTTCGGTAATACCTTCCTGCACAGCTTCGATAACAACCCGCTGTTCTCTGGTAGCTTTATCGTTGAGCACGCGTCGGTGATGATGTCGATTTCCCAGATCTCTGAAACCCTGTTTATCCTGACCATCCCGTTCTTCTTAAGCCGTTACGGTATCAAGAACGTTATGCTTATCAGTATTGTGGCGTGGATGTTGCGCTTCGGTCTGTTTGCTTACGGCGATCCGACTCCGTTCGGTACCGTGCTGCTGGTTCTGTCGATGATTGTTTACGGCTGTGCCTTCGACTTCTTCAACATCTCGGGCTCCGTGTTTGTAGAGAAAGAGGTACGTCCTGAAATCCGCGCCAGTGCACAGGGTATGTTCCTGATGATGACCAATGGCTTCGGTTGTATTCTGGGTGGGCTGGTGAGCGGTAAAGTGGTTGAGTACTACACGCTGAATGGTATCACTGACTGGCAGACGGTGTGGCTGATCTTCGCTGGCTACTCACTGGTTCTGGCCTTCGCTTTCGTGGCACTGTTTAAATACAAACACGTACGCGTTCCGACTGGCACGCAGACTATCGCACATTAATCTTTATTGATGAAAAAAGGTCACCTAATGGTGACCTTTTTTTTGGCCAGATGGCGCTTACTTCACGACATAGCCATACAGACGCTTAATACCGTCCGCATCAGTCTCACTGTAAACGCCCTGCAACTCCGGCGAAAAGCCCGGCAGCAGGTTCACACCCTCTTCCAGCGCCAGAAAATAACGCTGTACCGCCCCGCCCCATACTTCACCTGGCACCACGCACAACACACCAGGAGGATAAGGCAATGCTCCCTCAGCAGCTATACGGCCTTCCGCATCGCAAATGCGAACCAGTTCAACATCACCACGAATAAAAGCGCTATTGGCATCTTGCGGGTTCATCGCCACGGCAGGCAGGCTCGCCTGACGGAACATGGCCTTTTGCAGATCCTTCACATCAAAGCTGACGTACAGTGAATGCATCTCCTGACACAGTTCACGCAACGTGTAGTCCCGGTAGCGTACCGGGTACTTATTGAAGATTGTCGGCAACACGTCAGCCAGCGGCGTGTCATCTTCAATATGCTGTTCAAACTGCGCCAACATCGCCACCAGTTGTGCCATTTTTTCTGCGCTTTCTGCCGGAGTGAGCAGGAACAGAATCGAGTTCAGATCGCATTTCTCCGGCACGATGCCATTTTCACGCAGGTAGTGCGCCAGAATCGTTGCCGGGATGCCGAACGCCGTGTATTTCCCGGTTTGTGCATCAATGCCGGGGGTGGTTAGCAGCAACTTGCAGGGATCGACAAAATACTGGTCACGCGCATAACCGGAAAAGCCATGCCATTTTTCGCCAGGTTCAAAGCTAAAGAAGCGACGCTCACTGGCAATCACCGCCGTCGGATAGGTTTCCCACGGTTTACCATCAACCACTGGGGGAATAAACGGCTGAATCATCTTACAGCGGGTAAGTATCGCTTTACGGGCCTCAATTCCCAACGCTACGCACTCCGCCCATAACCGACGTCCACTTTCGCCTTCATGGATTTTGGCATTCACATCTAACGCCGCAAACAGCGGATAAAACGGGCTGGTGGAAGCATGCAGCATAAACGCGTTATTCAGGCGCTTATGCGGGCAGAAACGCGCCTGACCACGAATATGGTTATCCTTTTTGTGGATCTGCGAAGTTTGCGAGAATCCGGCCTGCTGTTTATGCACCGACTGGGTAACGAAGATCCCCGGATCGTTAGCATTCAGCTCCAACAGCAGCGGTGATCCATCAGCCATCATAGGGATAAATTGCTCGTAGCCAACCCATGCGGAATCAAACAGGATGTAATCACACAGGCTACCGATCTTATCGATCACCTGGCGGGCGTTGTAGATTGTCCCGTCATAGGTTCCAAGCTGGATAATCGCCAGGCGGAACGGACGCGGCTGGTCAGCCTTTTGCGGTGCGACTTCACGGATTTGCTGGCGCAGATACGCCTCATCAAAGCAGTGTTCATCAATGCCGCCAATAAAGCCAAACGGATTACGCGCCGCCTCCAGATAAACCGGTGTCGCCCCCGCCTGGATCAGAGCGCCGTGGTGGTTCGACTTATGGTTGTTACGGTCAAAAAGCACCAGATCGCCACGCGTCAGCAGCGCATTGGTCACCACTTTATTTGCTGCAGAGGTCCCGTTCAGCACAAAATAGGTTTTATCGGCGTGGAAGACTTTAGCCGCAAACTTTTGTGCATGCTTCGCGGACCCCTCATGAATCAGCAGATCGCCGAGCTTAACGTCAGCATTGCACATATCCGCGCGAAACAGGTTCTCGCCAAAGAATTCATAGAAATGACGACCCGCAGGGTGCTTCTTAAAAAACTCGCCATGCTGGTGCCCAGGGCAGGCAAAGGTGCTGTTCCCCATTTCAACATACTGCGTCAGCGTGTCATAGAAAGGTGGCAGCAGATCTTCCTCATACCGACAGGCGGCAGACTCCAGTTCCAGCCAGTCCTGCGCATTGCCGCAGATAACCGCCTCAACGTCGGCGGGTACATCCACGTTGGTCTCTGAAAATATAAACACCGGTAAGTGAAACCCGGTGCGTTTTAGCAAAGCCAGGATCCCGCTGCGGCTGTCCGCAACGGTAATGACGACTGCCGCGACGTCAGTAAAATCGGTACTGTCCAGCGTCACCACCTTGCGATGAGTAGACAGACGAGAAACCAGTTCACCACTGGCGGCAATATTCATTGATTTCATAAGCGCAAAAACCCGTATCGGGAGAATCAAAAGTCCCGGGCAAAGCCGCATTGCTAAGCCCCACGAAATGACAGGTCAAACTGGTCACCAGCCCCGACCGCCAGACATCAGTAAAAGCAGATAGCCTCTGATTTTACTGTTATCCTGCAGTGAGCGTGCGCTGCCGTCACCGCATGGTGAGAGAATAAAGAGATGTCGCAGGAAGGGGCAAACGTCGCGCAGAAAGGTGATGTAAGGGTAATAATAACATCCCAGGCAGCCCCATTAAGACAGGAGAAAATTCGCGCAATCATGGCAGCTTTCACTATCAGGCGCAAGATAAAATCCAGTGCATAGACCTCACAGATAAACAAGCATTCTATCGAATATTAGCGTCATAATAATGCATTCTGAAAACATAATTATACCCAACTCATTTCATTTAATATCAAGATGATAATGGATATGCAGGAGCGAATGTGGTAATCGGACCCTTTATCAATGCCAGCGCCATTTTACTCGGTGGCGTTCTTGGTGCGCTGCTCAGTCAGCATTTACCAGAACGAATTCGGGTCTCTATGACCTCTATTTTCGGGCTGGCCTCGTTAGGCATCGGTATCTTACTGGTCATCAAGTGCGCCAATTTGCCGGTGATGGTGCTGGCAACGCTGGTCGGCGCGCTGATCGGCGAGTTCTGTCATCTGGAAAAAGGCATTAATACCGCGGTCGCCAAAGCACAGCAGCTTTTCACCAAATCGGATGTCAATGCAACACACGAATCTTTCATCCAAAGCTACGTGGCTATCATCGTGCTGTTTTGCGCCAGCGGAACCGGGATCTTCGGGGCGATACATGAAGGGATGACCGGCGATCCTAATATTTTAATCGCGAAGTCATTTCTCGATTTCTTCACCGCTATTATCTTCGCCTGCTCGCTAGGAATCGCCGTGTCTGCCATTTTCATACCGATGCTGGCAATCCAGCTGACGCTCGCCACCTGCGCGGCTCTGATTTTACCGCTGACAACCCCAGCCATGATGGCTGATTTCAGCGCGGTAGGCGGACTGCTGTTGCTGGCGACGGGTCTACGTATTTGTGGAATCAAAATGTTTGCGGTGGTGAATATGCTTCCCGCCCTGCTACTGGCAATGCCGCTTTCCGCAGCATGGACTGCCTTTTTTGCCTGAGAATGCGTGCAATACCAGCAATGTGGTGATAGATTGTGCAGTCTGCATTGATTTGAAGAAATTTCGTTGACGAAACGAGGTGAATCGGGTTTAATGCGCCTCGTTGCCCGGATAGCTCAGTCGGTAGAGCAGGGGATTGAAAATCCCCGTGTCCTTGGTTCGATTCCGAGTCCGGGCACCACTATTTAGAAGAACCAGCCTACGGGCTGGTTTTTTGCTTTCTGGGGACAGAAATTCTGAGTCCCATCCCTGCCCTGACTATCTATCTATATCGCGAAGGCCAGATATGCTCTGGCGCCACACCCAACGCTTCAGCGATCAGCCTTTCCCCCTTGGGCCAGTGCTTTATCAACGCATTTGCCAGCGTGGAGGACGCCAGCCCTGATTTGCGGGAAACGGCGGACAGCGACGTCCCCTGTTTTTTCAGCGCCGCGATGATGTCAGCAGAATGCCAGTCCGGTTGCATCATGCCGCCACCCCGTCAATAAACTTCACGCCGTCGGCGGTTCGCAGCCAGCGCGGGGCTTTCATTTCTGCCGCAAAATAGTTGATCAGGTCATACAGCAACCAGCTAAGGAATTTCTCCGTTTCTGAAGAAGACCCCTGCCCCGCCAGCGTTTGCGTCAGGGCAAGGCAATAATTACAAAGCTCTGTGCATTCGGGCCCAAACTGAGGGGAATTCGCCGGAAGAGTATCAACGGTCAGGCTTTCAACAAGATGGGGCGGAACGGGCTCTAACAGCGGGCGGAGGTGAAGATCTCAGGGAAGATATTGGTTTCTTTGTCCCACGCTTGCGTTTTGAGCGACAGGTAGCTGTAACCCAGTCTTATCAAATGCAGAATGACGGGAATTTTTACGCGGGTATCTTCGGTGAATTTCATCAGATTCTCTTCTAATCGTTTTGCCACGTCCCGAGCCCTATACAACAATTACCACAGGGGACAATACACTACGCTTGCTGTTTCACTTTGAAGCTATGTTACACGCCCCACGTTAGCTGACGAATACATTTAGCCCTACTTTTCTGTAATGATTTATAGTTTATATTTTATAAAAAATGTCGATTTATAATCGACAAATACGAAAATAACCAAACCGAATGTTGCGATAAAATCACTTCCGGTCTAAATTAGTTTAATAATTTACGTATTTGTCCATCCAGAGGCGACATTTGCCAAACTATCTAAACTGGCTGATGCAGAACACCCTCCCCGGTCAGGTGTTGCTCCAGTCATGGCTTACCCACAACGGCATAGACCGTAAGCTTTCTTACCTCTATGTCCAGAATGGCTGGCTCAGGCGGATCGCACACGGCGTATACTGCCGGACGGGCCGCGAGCCCGACTGGGTGGACGCGGTTTACTGCCTGCAAACACAGTGGGAAAAGCCAGTTCGCGTGGCCGGGTTGACCAGCCTTGCGCTACAGGGCCATGCCCACTATACCGAACCGGGTAAACCACAGGTCTGGCTCACACTTCCGGCTTATACCAAACTGCCGGGATGGTTCTCCGCTTTCGAACGATCCGCGACGTTTGTCACGCTGTATACCTCTGGCCTCACCGTTGATGTAGCACCATTTACGACAACACTGAATATCGGCGACCGACAGTTAACAGGCAGTGTCTCGGAACTGGCCGCTTATGAGATCGCCGGCGGTGTTCCCTCGTTGATCTCATTCGAACATGCCGATGCACTGTTTCAGGGGATGAACCTTCTCAGCCCGCGTAAATTACAGACACTGCTCTGCGCCAGCCATTCGGTTAAAATCAACCGGGTAATGCTCTATCTTGCCCGGCGCAATGAGCATCCTTATTTTCGGTATCTCGATCAAAGCGGTATAGAAACAGGTACGGGAAAGCGGCAAATCGTTCCCGGCGGCTGGCTGGAGCCGGATTATCAAATCACCGTTCCCCGCGCATTTAAACCGGAAGGAGTCGAAGATGGATCTGCGTGATAGTTATGCCCGACAGGTTAGGCTATTAATGGCTGCGCTGCCGCATGTGGCAAAGGAGTCTTGCTTCGCCCTGAAAGGCGGCACGGCAATCAATTTGTTTGTACAGGATTTCCCTCGCCTGTCGGTAGATATCGATCTGGCGTATAAGGCCTATGCGGATCGCGATACCGATCTGGCTTCCATCAATGACGCCTTGATGCGTATTACTGAATCACTGAACGGCAGACCGGGGATCACCGCTATCCGGCAGGAGAACAAAGCGGATGAAAAGCGCATCATTGTTAACACCGCCGACGCGCAGATAAAGATTGAAGTTAGCCCAGTCTGGCGTGGGCTGCTGTTGCCCCCAACAGAAATGGCAGTATGTGAACAGGTGGAAATGGAGTATGGCTTCACCACAATAAATGTTGTCTCGCAGGCGGATCTTTATGGCGGTAAAATCTGTGCCGCACTCGACCGCCAGCATCCACGCGATCTGTTTGACGTACTGAATATGCTGGAGAAACCAGGCCTGACGCGCGAGATCTTTGACGGTTTTCTTTGCTATCTGGCAGGACATCCCCGCCCCATTGCCGAGTTGCTGGCGCCGAACTGGGATACATCGCGGATCGCAACTCTGTACGCACAGGAATTTTCAGGAATGACGCAGCGGGAAACATCGCTGGAGTCACTTTTATCAGTAACGACTTTGCTGCCACAAACGCTGAAATCGCATCTTACAGACAGAGATCGCCAGTTCTTGCTCAGCTATAAGCAAATTACCCCTGACTGGTCGCTGTATCGCTATCCTGAAATTCAACACCTACCAGCTATTCGCTGGAAGCTGCGTAATCTGGCGGTACTGAAGGAAAAGAACCCGGCCAAGTATGCGGCGACGGTGAACAAGTTAGAAGGCGTTCTGGAGCAGTACTTTTAGCTCTGATTCTGAGAGATTAAATTGAGCCATGATGTTTGGTTATCTCAACTGCTTCATGGCCATATCTCAAAAACTGATTAAAATATTTATGTAACTCAATAAATAATAATCAATATCGTAACATATTAACTCAAAAGTGCCTCATTCGACATCTCAACTAAAAGCTCAATGCAGGGGTGACTGATCAACCACCTACAAGCGAGGTGGGTATGTTTTTCACACCGTTATATGTGAACCTCAGATTTTGCCCATCTGAGCAATGCCTCTTCAACTATCCCCGCAGGCAAAAATTCCTGCTCCAGGCGACCACGCGGCGAGCGGGTCAAGTAACGATAAAAATCGGCCTCTTCATTAAGCAAGCCATCAGGCATTGCTTGCTGCGCTTTTACCGGTTCAGGAACGGCGCTATGGCTGGCATATTGCTCAAACAACTCACGGTTCATAAGCAGAACATCAAGCGTCGGGCGACAGCGCCTGGCTCTCGCCAGCATCAGTAGCCCCCAGCTATCCATGTCCCCCCAATAGGCAACGCGTTTTTCATCCAGAACAGAGCTGGATAACCATTGCACGTCAAGGCCACACCCTAAGATCGCGATAGTGTCAGATAACGCTGGAAGTTGATGCAGACACTGTTCATTTTCAATCACCAGCACACGCGACGCGGGCAATGTCGTTTCCGCCAGTTCCGCTGTCGTCACCCGGCATTTTTTAAAAGGGAGCAATCCGGGCGATAATGGCACAACCAAAACCCAGTGGCTGGACTCATCAAAAGCATCAAGAAAGGTAGTTAACCCCTGCTCGCTGGCTTCGCCGGAAAAACGCACGTCCAGCAGTCGGGTTAATAATGAAATATTATTCTCGATAAATTTGGTATCCACCCCTTGCCCGGAAAGCAGCCTTAACGGCAGCCCTTTTGCGCAACCTGGCTCTAATCGGCAGGCCAGCCTGGCGGCGCTGATGATGTCCTGTGGGCTTTTGTGCCGCCAGAGTGAACGATGACTGACCAACAGCGGATGAAAAATAGGGTCAACCTGTTCAATAATTCCCTCCAGCAAGCGAAACTCCCGGCTCACAGCCTGATCCGCCGCGGCGCTGATCCAGTCAGAAGGGCCATTCAGGATCCAGCGCAGCGGCATTGATACCGGTCCGTCGCTCGCCCGATAACTGACCTCTCCCCAGTCCACACGCCCAACCGCGACTTGTCGCCATAACTGCACGTGTTGTAAAACGCGCTGAGGCTGCTCTGCGAATATTTTCGCGGAAGGTTTGCCAATGGTCAGACAGAGCGGCCAGTTACCGGGTGGAAGTAAACGCTCGGCCCGGAGTTTTGCGTTATCCCACTGCCGGGCAAGCTTTTCACGCAGTTCATCAGGAAAATACATTCTACGCGTTCTCCCGTCGTCGGGAGTGTTGTTCAAGCTCTTCCCAGCTCAGCGAAGCCATATTTGAATCCTGACCGCGCCGATGGACGACAATCGCCGAGCGGGTATGGTCACGCAGCAGGCGCATTTCCTTATTGGGGGTGATAAATACGGCATGTAAGCCGAATTCTCTAAGCGCGGCAATAATCCTGCCCGCCACGGCATGAGAGCTGCGGGAGAAGGCTTCATCAAGGACAATGGTGCCGAAAAGCGGATAACGACTCCCTGCAGGACATAGCGCGTAGCTAAGTGATGCGGTCAACACGTACGACGCGATAATCTCTTTTTCTCCGCCGCTACCACCCTGCGAGCCGGTACGTGACTCAATCACATTTCCGCTCTGACGATCCATCACCGATACGGCGAACTCCAGACGAAAGCGGGGATCCAGCAGCGCCTTCGCCCCCAGGGTACGGTTTCGTTCACAGGCATCCCGTAGTTGCGCCACCAGCACCTGCAAAGCCTTATAATGGCTCTCGCCGTTATCATCAACAAACCGGGCGGTATTTAGCTGACGCTGCGCTTTTTCAAGCGTGCGCAGGCTTTCATGGACAACTTTTTTGGTATCCAGACGCAGGTAGCGATCCGGCTGAAAATCGACCCTGAACATGGTTTCATTGAGTTCGCTGAGTCGCGCTTCAATCACTAACACCTCATGATCGATATGGCTGAGCAGTTGCGTTACCCCGTCGTCAGATGAACGATTCAGATAGTCAAGGAAGCGGTTAAGCTTTTCCGGCAGGGCTTCTTCGGTCAGTTCCTGCAAACGCTGTAAATAGACAGGAACATCATCCAAATCAGCCCCAGCCTCAACGAGCGCCCCAGTATCCACACGTTTGGCTTCAGACATACGTTTGGTCAACTCAATGTTCAGTCGATGCAATTCACCTTTAACACCCTCAATTTCTTGCTGAATTCCCCGCTCATGCTGACGTTCCAGATCGCGAATGTCAGGCAGTTGCTCCAGAGCCACCACTGGAAAATGTGACGCGCACAACTCTCGCTCTTCATCCTGCATACCTTGTTGCGCGGTTTGCTGGGCCTTACGTTCTGCGGCCCTGGCGGAGGTGAGTTCTGTATCCAACCCATTAGTGACTTTATTGGCGGCTCTGAGCTGCTTATCAAATTCAGACTCAACCGTTTGAGCCTCATCAAGTTTTGCTTTCGCTACGCTGGCATCGGAATCAGGATGGATCAGATTCTCCAGCCGCTCCTTGAGCGCTTCCAGTTGGTTCTTTGCGCCGGGAACATCAATGCTATCGTAATCAATCTGTTGTATTTTCTGGAATGAAATGGCCTGATTTTGCAAAAGCGCCACCTCGCCTTTCGCAACCTCAAATGCCGCGTTTGCGGTTTTAGTCTGCTCCTGAAGCGCGGCAACTTCTCTGGCAAGAAAGTTCAGGCGATCGCGGTTATCGAATCCCGTCAGCCAGTCTTCATCAAGGCGTTTCTGATCCTGTTTGTCATAAAAACGCTGTTTACCAGACATTAACCCCTGAACCGTCATGGCATGAGGTGTGTCACGCAACTGTTCAGGGCTGTCAACACAATGCCTGTCGCTTTCTGCCAGTAATACTTTGACGGCCTCTCGCCACGGATGATCTTTCCACAGCAGTTTGCGGGTAAAACCATCATCAAAGAAGCGAACGGGCGAGTGCGGTAATTTGACTTCCAGTAGCCGAACATGCAGACGATTGTTACGCTGATTTACCCAGCGCAGCGCTTCCTGTGCAGATTCAGGCGCAACAAGAATACGCAGCCTGTTACTCCCGACAGCGCGTTCAATCGCTCCGCGCCATTGCGCCTCTTCCGGTTTAACCTGTATCAGTTCAGCAACAAAAGGCAGTTCAGACTCATCAATGTTCAGCGCTTTCGCCAGTTCGCTGCGAAACGCCTGATAATGGGCGGGCAGGTTAGAATCCGGACGACGTGCGATCTCGGCGCGTTCAGTTTCCCGTTCGCGCAGTTCTACAGTAATGTTATGGCTTAGCGCGCCTTTTTGATAAGCCTCTTCCTGCTTCAGCTTTATATCATCGGCAAGCTGCTCACATCGGGCCTCGGCTTCATGCTGATTCGCCTCTAGCTGTTGCTGACTCAGGTCAGGCGGCAACCCCAGATTATGGATCAGCTGTTGATACTGGCGCGCCAGAGCCTCCCGACTGCCGAGTGTTTTTTGCCAGTCCTTGATGCGCTCATTCAGATCATCGATATTGGCACCACCGGCTTGGTAATAGCGCTGTATGCAGTCAGCTACCCGTTTTTTCTGCTGCTCAAGCTGCGATAGGATCTGTTCTTCGCGAATCTGTGCCTCACCAAACTCGATTTCAAGATGGCTGACCTTTTCCCTCCAGAGCTGGCTTGCCTGTTGTGCAAACCAGATGGGCAATAGTGATTCCAGTACTTTCCTTTCAGCAAGTTGTCGCTCTTGCTTCTGGTACTTATCCCAACTCAGGGCAACAGGTTGCAATGACTGCTGCTGTTTACGCGCCGTTTCCAGTTCCTGATGGATTTCTGTCAGACCATCAAAACTATTGGCTACTTCCGTCGCGCGATCAAAGGCGGAGTGATCGTCCAGCACCAGCTCGCGGAAAATCTCATCAATACTGTTGAGTTGTTTTAACCCTGCCGCCCGATTTAACAGCGTGAAGGCGTTTTCCCCCACTTCGAAGAAATCCCGCAGGCGCGCCAGGTACTGCTTTTTATTCGGATATGTCCAGATCCCGGTCACTTCTTTTTCCATTTGCCGCAGCAATCGTGTGCCGCCGTCATGGTAAACGTTCAACCAGTGCTCCAGCGTCTGCTCGGGGTTTTCGCTGAAAAGCCAAAGCCTTTTCATATCCGTCACGCTGGAGCTTGTGGAATCAAACCACAGCAGCGCTCCCAGACGTACCTGCTGCCCTTCACGCTCCAGCGTCGCGGCAATGCCGGTCACGGTTTTACCCGGTCTGGCAATATGCGATTGCCCCTCCCCGCCATCGCCGGGGCCGGATACGCCACGGACGTAAGAGATCAAATCCCTGTCGCTTTCATGTCCCCCGGTTGAGGCCAGATTGTAGCGGGGATTGGCACAAAGTAGCGTCATTAAGGCATCGACCAGCGTCGTTTTCCCGCTCCCGGTTGGACCAATAACGGCGGTACCTTCCTGATGGATTGCTGCCTGATGCAATCCATGAAAACCGCCCCAGTTGAACAACTCGATACGGGTGAGAATAAAAGATTCCTTTCCAGCCAGACTCGCTATTTGATTCATACCTCCTCCCCACTACTCTCCTTTTCTGACGAATCAGCAGGGGTGGTTTGTTGAGCAATTTGTTCCTGTAGCCATGCCAGTAATGCCTGAAGATTCATCGGATCGGCAAGATGAGCAATAATCGGGCGAATCACGATCCGCTCATGCGCATCCGGCGACATGACCAGCCCATGGCCCTTTAATTGATCCAATAGGGTAAGCAACCGGGTGCGTTCTTTTGATTCACTCCCCGGATCGCCAAGGTAAATCTGGAGCTGAGGGAGGAGATCGTCGATAGCGATCTGCGCCTGGCTGGCACCTGTTCCACTTTCCTGCTCCCAGGCAACAAAATGCTGGCGCAGTATGGCAACTAATAATGATTGTTCCAAGTTAAGCCGTTGCCGTCTCACCAGAGGGTGGGACCATTCATCCTGCTCTGGCGTTTCCTCAAGCCTGACTTTGACATACAGCAAACCGCGGATCTCATCAATGCCGATATCCAGATCGAGAGGTTCCAGAATGCGAGTAACCTCTTCTGGATGGGTCAGTACAACGCGGTATAGATTGGGTTTACTGGCCTCTTCCAGCAGGCCGTATTTGAGCAATTCCTGAGTCGCTTCGCGTATTTTTTTCAGCGTTCGCATTTCGCTATTGGTTGCAATTTCCTCAACCGACTCATCAGCAACCGCTTCGTCCGATGGTTCTAGTTCACTGTCTGCATTTGCAGCAACGCTCCGGTTAATCTGTCTGTCAAAAAAGCCCGCCATTCCTGTTACTCCCAATCGATATCCATTAATGCCTGGCTTTCCAGACCGGTAGTGGGCAGATTAAATCGCCAGCGGCGACCTTCCCCATCACTAAGCTCAGCAAATTCGCGCTGTGAATCAATAACCGCAATGCCCGCTTCTCTCGCCATGCCAATCCATATGGCGAAGGTTTCGAGATCGTGGGCCGGGGGCAACAGCGCCGCCAGTTCAGCCAGGCCAACGGGGCGATTTTCTTTTGCCAGAAGCTGCAACGTCTGCTGAATCAACACCTCACGATCGAGGCCATTGAAAGAATCCCAGAAATCATCGCCAATCTGCGTTAAATCCGCCGCATGATTACTGAGATCCAACGTTTGTTCCGCTTCATCATCCACCTCTTTAAAACGTAAACGTTCAATAGCGGGGATGCCTGTTACCGCCACACCAACGGCAGGAAGCGGAACCTCTTGTTTACGAATTATCTGGCGCTGCCAGTCGAGTTTTAACGCCAGATTCAGAAACTCGTTAAGCAAATGACCAACACGGTGATGTTCAGCAGCAAGACCAGTTTTCATGAAACCACGGACATCACGCTCGCTACGGGCGCGAGCCTGGAGTACAGTTTGCGATTCATCGACCAGACGCTTAACCAGCCAGCGCAGATCGTGCCGCTGTAGACGGTTAAGCGCATCGGAAGCAGAAGGATGGCTAAGGATCACACGTAATCGTTCACTCATCGCTTTAAGTTCAGAAGATTGACGGAGCTGTTGCTGAAAGCTGTCGAAAACTCTTCCTTCCGGCGTATTAAGCAGCGCGTCCTGATCGTTGAGCAGGCGTTCTACGATATCGCCGCGATGATATTGCTCACCAATAATGGATTGCCGAAGCGCACGGTCGGCCTCGCGCCAGGAGTCTTCAACACGACGAAAGTCAGCCCGCAGGCTGGAAGCTAAATTGAAGACCTCTCGAATATGTTCAATCGCCTGATGCGTTTCCAGCACCTCAATATGCCCGGCTTCTGCCTCCTGTAATTCATGTTCCAGTTCGGCAATACGACGACGTAAGGTTGCAACCCGGTTTGCCGGATTAGGATTAAGCCGGGTTTCCAGGTTTTCAATTTCTCTCTGTACGGTGGACAAACGGGAAGCCGTAGAGGTCATGAAACGATTATCCAGCGACTCAACAAACGTAATCGCGACCTCAAGCGCATCGGTAGCAAAGACACGGCCATCCCGTTCGACAATTAAACGGCGTTTAATCCATTCCCGCAGTTCACGGCTGGCCTGAAGAGAGGGATTGTCCTGATTAATGTCATACTGTTCCTGACTCACGTGCTCGACAAGAATGCCGGTAAGAGACTGAATCGCTTCCTCAAGGGTGATACCATCATGTGATTTTTCAAACAGCGTTTTCAGGCAGCTCAATACCAGCGGGGCGCGGCGGGTAGCAAGAAGTATCCAGGCTGGATGCTGGTTTTTTGCTGAGATATATTTTTCCGTACGCTGCCTTGTGTTTTCTTCCATCTAGCAGAGCCTTCAAAATTCGGGTTGAGGTTCACAGACTACGATAATTCGCCGTTGCGGACTTTTTCTCCGGTAACCTGCCTTGCTTTGTGATTTTTGTCACAATTATCCTCCAGCGACTTTTCTCTATTATCAAGAAAAATACCGGAATCTGTGTGCTACAAGTTCGGGCTAACGTATGAACTGATAACGTCCAGAATAACTTTACAAGACAGGATACTGAAAGGCGTAGTGGAAAAATGCGGAAATTGTGTTAACGCCCTACGATAAAAAAATAACAACTCAGCTTCATAACAATAGTGAGTTTTATGGTATGGAACTAATCGCGTTTCGTAAGAGTGGGTAGAGAGTCAATTACACACCAATTTTTCGTGATAACCCTCAAAAAAATAAAGCGACTTTATATGGGGGCCTTCGTGGGGGCTCTGTTCGCGAGAAATATCAACAAAACCAATAACAAACAGCATGTTAATCGTGGATATGATTCCGAGTCCGGGCACCACATTTAAAGAAACCAGCCTACAGGCTGGTTTTTTGCTTTTGGAGAAACGTGATTTACTAGCGGACTTTGCTCGATTATTTGCCGCCAGAGACTCCTCCTCCGTTGTTAATTTCATTATGATCATTTTCCCTGTCCATCAACAAACTGTATCTCGCCAACAACTGGCGCAAATGACTGTCTATCGCCACAGCTAAGGCCTGATTACGTGATGACTGTTGCGCGAATTGCCGTAAGCGCTCTTCTACAGGCGGTGTCTGGCTAAACAACTGTGTGATGGTAAAAACCTGCGATTTCAGTTCACTGACGGTCATATATTTACCGCGTTTTTCGTCCAGCGCATTCAACTGGTTTGCCAATTGCTGTAGTTTCATCATTCCCTGATACCAGCCATTAAGACTTTGCGGGGCAAGTGCTGTTGCTTCCTGTTGATGTTGCCACTGACTGGCAAGCTGTCTTACTTCAGCATTGTCCGGGAACAGGGCTCGCAGTTGTTGTATCAGCTGTGTTTCCTGGCGAAAAGTTGAGTCTGGCGGTAATAGAGACAAGCGTTCCAGCTGCTGTCGGGTACGGAGAGTAATCACTTCTGGTTGCAGTTTTTGCTGTCTTAATACCTGCAACTGCACCATCGTCAACGGCTCAGGAGCCACGGCCAATGAAGTATTCAGCTGTGCAACCAAAGGTTCAGCCCGATGACATGCCTGCCAGCCCCACAGCGATGCGCCCCCCGCCACCAGCATCAGCGCCATTCCCGCCACAAACGCTTTCCAACGTACTGGAGGGGCAATATTTACCGTAGATTCTGACGGTGCGACAAAAACCCATTGATGGTAACCGTCAGGTTCGGCAATCGTATCCGCATGACGGGTAGTGGAGGCAGTCAGTGTTTCGCTTGTAGATGCTGATGGCAGACCTGGTGGCACGCTGTTTTCCAGCCTTACCACCGTATTGTGTAACTGTACGCGCAGCGCTTCTGTCTGACCGAAGTCTGTCAGCTCCCGCTTTTGTAACACCTCCCCAAAATAGGAGATATGTTGCAAAGCCTGATGTAATTGCGGGAGATCGGCATAAGATAAGGTCAGCGTACGCATCATCTGCTGAAGCCGTTTACTCAGCGCACTGAGGATTTCCATTCGCGCACGGGGCGACTGCGGCCACAGCGATCCCCACTGACGGGAGATCAGTACCGCCAGTATTGCCAACCCTTCGTTCAATCCCCCCACCCCAGCCAACTGCAGCCGCGTCAGAGTGTACCAGGCAGCCGTCTGCAACTCCGCGCCATTTTGCTCAAACAGAGAAAGACAGAGCTTTTCGGCATATAACCAGTCCACATCCGGGCGCGCCGGATGCGTCAGTTTACTTAGTTCATCGCGCAATGGGGTAAAATCGGGAAGGCCGCGTGGATCGCCGCCAGTCTTTAACATTCTTTGACTATTCACTCAGTGGTTCCTGAAAATCCATGCAGGTTAATTTCGTCAGATGGCAGCTAATACCGCTTCCCGGAGCAGTGCCCCTTCGCACTCAATACGCCGTATGAATAAACTCGATGAATACTGCCAAAAATAAGAGTTAATACTCACAAGCCTGCTGGGGCAAAAGAGCGGTAATCAAGCGAAAAAAGGTATCTTCGTCAAACATCTGCTGTGGCAGGGAGATGTCACTTTTCGGCGCGTACATCCAGACGTTAACGTTACCTGCCCGCATGTATAAGCGTCCTAATACAGCAAGGTGTTCTCCGGTCTGGAGGGTTATCTCCACGCACCCCGTCACGCCCTGACCGTACAAAAATACCGGCAGAAATTTTACAGCCTGGTTTTCGTAACGCAGAACGAGGCCGGAGACATCAAAAGTCCCGCCCTCCACCAGCAGATCGGTGACAGAAACAGGTATTGTTTGCACCTCTATCCCCGTATCCACCAGCCACCCGGCCATCTGTTCCTGAAGTTGCGTCATGCGCGAGCGAAATGTGGCGATATCAGCCTGATGCTTAGTGACGGGCAAGCCGGGGAGCGTCTGTCTGGCCTGCAGTTTTTTCAGAAAGTGTGATTTTGCTGACATGATGTTATTTTGCCTTTCACGCTGGAGAGAAAAAAGAAGAGTCATATCCTGGAGGTATTCCCGAGATACTGCTGTTGCTTAAGATGTCGGAGCAAAACACGCCCTTCAGGCATAAACTCCGTACCATAACGCACCAGGCCAATACCGTTGAGTTCAGCATCAATAGCATAGAGAAGCTCTCCCGGAACAATCTGTTCGAGCAGTACCACCTTAATGCTTTTCAGGCGCGGTTCATATTTGAGCAGCACCGCCGACAGCACGCCCATCAGTTCATGGGCGGTACCGGGCATCCCCTGCAGGGTTTTGGTCATATCCGGCAAGCCATAGTCCGGCAGATGCGCCAGCGTGCCGGCGCGACAGTTGAGGATGCGCTGCATGTTATCCAGTACCGAGAGAATGGCCTGGTTTTGTTCACTGACCTGATGGAGATCGAGGCCACCAGTGAAGTTGCCGTAGAGCGTTTCATAGAGTGAAGGACGGGAGGATTCACTCATCTTTTAGCGCCTGCAGGGTCAGTCGGTTGTTCCCCGCCTCAATAACGCGGGCTTTATCCGGATCAAGATCATCGCGGCTCAGTACCACCCGCCAGGTGTTGTTCACCTGGTCCGGTGACATAAACATGCCAGCTATCCTCGATATCCTCCACAACGACCTTCGCGTCACGCAGTGGATGAGAGGCCTGCAGCTCATCGCCCGGATCGGTCATTTCAGTGACCAGGCTTTTCACCCAGGTATTCAGCTCAAGCTCCAGCAGACGTCGGTCCTTGGTGGTCCCGATGTTTTCGCGCTGAATAATCTTCAGATAGTGCGCAATACGCGACAGCAGGAAGATATAGGGCAGACGGGCGTTGATGCGGCTGTTAGCCGTTGCATCAGCGGTATCGTACTGTGCCGGCTTCTGGGTGGAGTTCGCGCTGAAGAAACACGCATAATCGCGGTTCTTGTAGTAGCTAAGCGGGATAAACCCAAGGTTCGCAAACTCAAACTCGCGGGTTTCGGGGATCATCACTTCAGACGGGATTTTTACCTGGTTGCCGGTGCCGAGATCGTACAGATGGATCGGCAGGTCCTGGACCGCGCCGCCGGCCTGTGGGCCGCGGATCTGTACACACCAGCCATTACTGATAAAACTGCGCACCATGTTGGCCGCAAAAGCAAAGGAGGCATTGGTCCACAGGTATTTGTTGTGATCCGGACCTTTAACTTCTTCCACATAGTTGAAACTACGAACAGGTACGGTGTCCGGACCATACGGCAGACGGCCCAGTACACGCGGCATCACCAGACCGATATAGCGGGCATCATCCGTCTCACGAAAGGATTTCCACTTGATGTATTCAGCACGATCAAAGTAGTTGCCGATGTCTTTAATCGCCGCCACGTCCTCCATCGAGTCCTTGAGGAAGAACGCCGGTCCCGCAGAACCGATAAACGGCATATGTGCCGCAGCGGATACTTTCGAAATATTACGCAGTAATGCGACATCCTGCGCTGAGGCATCGAACTCATACGAAGAAATCAGTGCGGCAACAGGCTCTCCGCCAGGGGTATCGTATTCATCAATATAGGTTTGTTTATACAGTCCGCTCTGAGTCACTTCCGGGCTGTCTTCAAAATCCTGGCGCAGCTCCTCTTTGGACATATCCAGCAGTTCGATTTTCACGTTCTGGCGGAAGTCTGTTTTGTCGACCAGCGACTTCAGGCCGCACCACAGGCTTTCTACTGCCTGAAACGCTTCATGATGCATCACGGCATCCAGCTGGCGGCTAATCTGATAATCCAGTTCAGCGATATGGTGATCAATCAGGTTCCTGTCCAGTTTCTCGACTTTTGCACCGGATTTCGTCAGGCACTCGAGAAAGACCTGCATCCCGGCCGTTAAACGCTCATCAGCGGTCGCATCAGACATTGCCTGCGCATCCTGCCAGATATCCAGCGCACTCAGTTCAGATACCGGATTCAGATTGATTTTTTCAAACAGGGACGCGTAAACCCCATTCGCCGAAGCGTGTTCCAGTACAACGCTTTCTCCACCCACAGTACTTTCATTTTGAACAGACATGAGCATTCCTTGTTAATCCGTTATAACGTCGTGATGGTTAAGGTTGTTTTGGTGCCAGAGATGACAGTTCGGCTCTGAGCTCCGCGCTGAGCGCCGGGTTCAGCAGAATTTTTTCCAGCTCCTTTCGAAAAGCCTGGTTATCCAGCAGATTGGCCTTTAAATCACGCAGCAGGTTGCGCATGGAAAGCATGGCTTTCAGCTGGGGTATTTGTCTGGAAATCTGTTCCGGTGAGAAATCTTTCATGTTCCGGAATGTCAGACTGATGGCGTCCTCGCTGCCGTCATCAGCAAGCGTATTTTTAACAGTGAGGTCGACTCTGGGAGAATAATCAGAAAGAACAGCATCGAAATTGTTTTTAGTTATATTGGTTTTTTCACGTCCGGATAAGGGTGAGAAATCCTGACCATTACTGAAATCACCTGCAACCAGTAATTTCAACGGCAATTCTGTTTTCTTGCTCGCCCCGCCGGTATGCAGGTCAAGTTTTAGGTTAACGCGTGCCTTTGGCACCTCATTCTGGAAACTGTCAGCCATCTCATCATCCCTCTGTTTATCGCTGTACACACTCGTCACACTACAGTTCTTTACAGACGATAATAGAATAATGATCTGCATAAGATCAAATAATCAGATCTTTAAC
>NZ_JANEWM010000179.1:0-537 GCF_028069825.1 Citrobacter sp. Igbk 14 | reverse complement strand
TAAAAATGATGATAACCATGAGTTACTACGTGAGAAATATACGCAGGGAAGTATCCTATATCCCACATTGATGATTCTTGCCGAAACATTAGAAAATTCAGAACTCAAAGCAGACTTAGTTGAGTTTTGTACTGAAAACCTTAAACATTGCACGTTACAATATTGGTTTCCAAATCACACCTCAGAAAGCTATTATTATAATAATAAAGAAATACATGGCTCCGCCTTTTCAGAGATTACGGAAACACAGTATTTTTCCATCTCAGACATCCTAGTGGAGTGTAAAAACAGTTCAATTGATAACTTATCTGCAATAAAGCATGGGTATGCCCCACTATTACTCGTCGCCTCCAGACATTATCGATACCCTGTTCCACTTCATTTTTTTACCGCTATTATTGAAGATTCTCTGGATTCCAATAAATTGTAACAGACTCATTTTCACTTTAGTAAGCCGCACAATTGTCATACGTTGGCGGCTTTTAACACTCAAACTATAACCTTAATGTGATAAAATTAAACTTATATTGATAGATC
>NZ_JANEWM010000178.1:0-517 GCF_028069825.1 Citrobacter sp. Igbk 14 | reverse complement strand
ATCATGTGAGGCGACCGGTAAGTCGGGCTCACGCAGCACCGCCCGCGCTACCGCCAACGCGTCGATCGGGTCGGACTTGCCCCTGGTGCGCGCCGAGGCCCGCGTCTGGGCCATCAGCTTGGGCGGCACCCGCACGACGTGTTGGCCGGCGGTGAGCAGATCGCGTTCTAACCGCGCCGACAGATGCCGGCAATCCTCAATACCCCATACCACCTCGACACCGAAGCGTTCCCGTGCCCACATCACCGCCTCGGCATGTCCGTAGCTGGTCGCAGCAACGACTTTTTCCCCGAGCTTGCGCCCGACCTGGTCAACTGCAACAAACGTATGGGTCCGCTTGTGTACGTCGGCGCCAACAACAACCATGGTGGTTGCCTCCTTCACTGTGAGGTGACGGTTGGGCCGGTCGGCGGACACATCTCAGTGGGGGCGACGCCACGCTCCTATCAAGTCACGCCGGCCGGTCCTTCACACCTGATGCCGACAAAACGCATGCACGCCAACCCCAAAGGCGGCA
>NZ_JANEWM010000177.1:0-541 GCF_028069825.1 Citrobacter sp. Igbk 14 | reverse complement strand
TGCTTATTGTTCTTGCTTATCATCTTCAATAAATAGATCAATAAATGCCCGTTGCTCAGATGAAAGATCCCACGAAGCGGGAATATCCTGTTTTTTTTCTACAACGGTTTCATTCGCTTGCTCATTATCATGATGAGCAGGTGTAACAGTGGACTGTTGTTCCTGTGTGGACATCAATTACCCCCACACTTTCCAGACCACCAGAGCAACCACGATCCAGAACACGGCGGAGCCCAGAAACACGGTGAACCATGCTTTACGTTTCATCGCGGGATCTCTGCGCGCAGGCTGGTTTCCAGAAGGCATTGCTAACCTCATACTATCGAAATCACTTATCATTTAGGCACCAAACAATCGGTACAATTAATCATCAGGTAAGAGGAATCCTAATAAAAACAGCCTGAAAAAGCCAGATAATTTTCGAACCCAGCTTTATAAATAACTTAATTGTTTGATCAGTTATAAATATTTGGAAGGGATTTTGGCAGGCTTACTCATTTGAAACTACTTTGGAGAATATTTTCCATAAATAATATAGGGA
>NZ_JANEWM010000176.1:0-548 GCF_028069825.1 Citrobacter sp. Igbk 14 | reverse complement strand
TATCACCTTACCGACGCTTATCGCAGATTAGCACGTCCTTCATCGCCTCTGACTGCCAGGGCATCCACCGTGTACGCTTAGTCGCTTAACCTCACAACCCGAAGATGTTTCGTAAAACACCATCGTGNTGCGAAAATTTGAGAGACTCGNACACACCGCTTTTCATTTCTTATTACGGAGAAATGAAACAGTGTGTCGTTTCAATTTTCAGCTTGATCCAGATTTTTAAAGAGCAAATATCTCAAACAAGACTCGGAAGTCTGTTTTGAGATACTTCGGCCGGCGACTTTCACTCACACAAACCAGCAAGTGGCGTCCCCTAGGGGATTCGAACCCCTGTTACCGCCGTGAAAGGGCGGTGTCCTGGGCCTCTAGACGAAGGGGACGTGAAGTCTCAATCGCAAGACGCCTTGCTATTNACTTTTCATCAGACAATCTGTGTGAGCACTACAAAGAACGTTTCTTTAAGGTAAGGAGGTGATCCAACCGCAGGTTCCCCTACGGTTACCTTGTTACGACTTCACCCCAGTCATGAATCACAAAGTGGT
>NZ_JANEWM010000175.1:0-549 GCF_028069825.1 Citrobacter sp. Igbk 14 | reverse complement strand
CCCGTGAACGCCAACACCGCCGCGGCGCTGCGCGCTAATCAAGCCTACGGACTGGTGGAGCCCCCATCACTGCCTCCGAACGCCGTCGTCCAGATTCCCGAATTGGTATACAACTCACCACTGCCCGACGAACCGATCAAGATCGTGTCCCGGCCGGCAGATCCCACGCTGTGCTGGACCTGGGAACGCAAACCTGGTGAACAGGCTCCCAAAACCACGGTGCTGACCGGTCGTCATCTGCCGATACCGGTGTCGGCGATGAACTCTGGGGTCAGGCAAATCCAGGGCCCCGTAACCGTTTACACGGACGGCGGCAAGTACGTGCAGCTGCAGTCCCCCGACCCCCGGTACGGCGAATCGCTGTACTACGTCGACCCGCAAGGTGTCCGCTACGGGCTGCCCGATGCTCAGGCGGCCTCGGCGTTGGGCTTGAGCGCGCCGAAAACCGCGCCCTGGGAGATCATTCGCCTCCTGGTCGACGGCCCAGTGCTGTCGAAAGACGCCGCGCTGCTGGAGCACGACACCCTGCCCGCCGACCCGAGCCCACGA
>NZ_JANEWM010000174.1:0-563 GCF_028069825.1 Citrobacter sp. Igbk 14 | reverse complement strand
AACTAACTCACAGAGTGTGTATTTTTACTCCTAAAGGATTAGTCTGAATTTAATCAGACATAAAAATCTAGACTGGTAGCAATGGAGACCATGCTACGTACTATGGACACCGTACATTTTTGTGAGCAAATAAACGTATCCGTACGCCTGATTCATTACTACATGACATGGCGTGACCGCGATCACATAAAAAATACACTCACCTTGTATACCGGTGTTTCACGTAATAGCGGACAACGTAGAACCGACGGTCAGCACCCAGAAAACCGGTGTAAGCCAGCCAAACTACAGCGTCAGCCGCAGCGCTTCATAACCAGCCCGACTTCCCATCGCCTGAGGATTCTTTCCTCCGATCAATGCCATAGAAAAAAGCTAAATACTTCCAAAAATTTATAAAAACATTCTAGCCAGATATTTAAACATTAATCGCAAATACGGACATATCGAATACTGACCATTTTTTGATGCTTATTCCGGCAAAAAAGAATGTGCCACAGATCCATTTTTCAAAAAATTGACTGGGTTTTTCGCGAGGGTAAATAAAATGTTATTTAGTATACAAC
>NZ_JANEWM010000173.1:0-565 GCF_028069825.1 Citrobacter sp. Igbk 14 | reverse complement strand
CCGAACGCCTCGCGCTCCCGCACATAGGCGCCCGCCTTGTCGAAGGCGGATTGCGCGCCGCCCAACGAGCATGCCGCGATGTTGAGCCGGCCGCCGTTGAGGCCGTTCATCGCGATGCCGAACCCGGCGCCCTCGCCATCGGCCCCGCCCAACATGGCGTCGGCGGGCACCCGCACGCCCTCCAGGATCACCTGCGCGGTGGGCTGGGCATGCCAGCCCATCTTATCTTCCAGCGCCCCGAAACTCAGTCCCGCGGCGCCTTTTTCGACGACAAAGGCCGAGATGCCGCGCGGGCCCTGACCGCCGGTCCTGGCCATCACCACGTAGACGTCCGAGGCCCCGGCACCGGAGATGAACTGCTTGACGCCGTCGAGCACAAAGTCGCCGCCCTCCCGGACGGCCCGGGTGCTCAACGCGCTGGCGTCCGACCCGGCGCCCGGCTCGGTGAGGCAGTAGCTGGCGATGACGTCCATCGATGCCAGCCGCGGTACCCAGGCCTTGCGCTGTTCGGCGGTGCCGAACGAGTCGATCATCCACGCGCACATGTTGTGGATGGACAGGAATG
>NZ_JANEWM010000172.1:0-570 GCF_028069825.1 Citrobacter sp. Igbk 14 | reverse complement strand
ACCAGCGACGACCGCTACCTGTGCATCAACCCGTTCTTTCACAACTTCGGGTACAAGGCCGGCATCCTGGCCTGCCTGCAGACCGGCGCGACGCTGATCCCGCACCTGACTTTCGACCCGCTGCGCGCGCTGCAGGCGATCGAGCGACACCGCATCACCGTATTGCCCGGACCGCCCACCATCTACCAGACGCTGCTGGATCATCCGCAGCGCAAGGACTACGACCTGAGCTCGCTGCGGTTCGCGGTGACGGGGGCGGCCACCGTGCCCGTTGTGTTGGTCGAACGCATGCAATCCGAGCTCGACATCGACATCGTGCTGACCGCCTACGGGCTGACCGAGGCCAACGGCATGGGCACCATGTGCCGCCCCGACGACGACGCGGTCACCGTCGCCACCACCTGCGGGCGCCCGTTCGCCGACTTCGAATTGCGCATCGACGCAACCGCTCCCGGCGCGGCGGGCGAGGTGCTGCTGCGCGGACCGAACGTGATGCTGGGTTACCTCGACGACCCGGCCGCGACGGCGGCCGCCATCGACGCCGACGGCTGGCTGCACACCGGCGACATC
>NZ_JANEWM010000171.1:0-517 GCF_028069825.1 Citrobacter sp. Igbk 14 | reverse complement strand
TCACCTGCAACAGCGAACTGCCGGGGCCCGCGGTCGCTTCGACTGTGGCCTGCCGGTCCATCGCGGCGACGAGCACGCCGGTGTCGAAGCCCAGGGTGTGACCGGTGTCGGTGCCCTGGCGCACCCAGCGTTCGGCGATGCGGCGCGCCGCCGGCCGCACCCCTGCCACGCCGAGCACGCCGTCGCGGTCGTCGACGTGGTCGCGGACCCGCGCCGCGGCCAGCGCCAGTGACACCACCGCGGCGAGCCGCACGCAGTCACCGGTGGCCACGTCGGCGCGCCGCATCCCGCGCAACGGACAGCGCCCGGCCGTGCGGCGGGTCGGCTGTCCGGCCGACTGCGCTTCGACCAACAATGAGATCACCAACCCGTCGTAGTTGGTGGCGATGCGCGCGGCCTGCCCGTAATCGTCACGCAGCGCCAAACACAATCCGCACAACTGGGCTGTCCAGGCCGCCGCGAGCTCGCCGCCGAGCCGGTGGCGGCAGGGCCGGATGATGCCAAACATGCACAGAAG
>NZ_JANEWM010000170.1:0-602 GCF_028069825.1 Citrobacter sp. Igbk 14 | reverse complement strand
CGTGCTCATACAGGCATGCCGACATGTCAGCAAAATCATGTCCATGTACCCCTGCGGGGTAGATACAGTGGCTGTATGACGCCCGCTAGCACAAGTGTTTCCGCGCTATCGCGGATGCCTGCCTCGACAGGCTGCGAGGGCGATGGTCCGTTGCGGGGGCGGTATCGAGGTGGCCAATACCGAGAGCGGCAACGGCGAACCCTGACGGCGACCACGCAGGAGAAAGGCTGAGATCGACTCGATGACTAGGACTGCTGGGAGCCAGGTGACGGCGACACACGGTTATGTAGCGCACAAGGACAGCTACGCGAAAAGGCTGCGGCGAATCGAGGGACAGGTCCGCGGTATCGCGAAGATGATCGAAGAGGACAAGTATTGCATCGACGTCCTCACCCAGATCAGCGCCGCCAGTAGCGCCTTGCGGTCAGTGGCGTTAAATCTGCTCGATGAGCACCTTGAACACTGCGTAAGCCGCGCGATCACCGAGGGCGGCCACGAGGCCGAGGTGAAGCTCGCCGAAGCCTCCGCAGCCATCACGCGACTCGTTCGCTCCTGATCGCTCCCGCGTTTCGCGCTATTGCGGTTGCGTGAGCGACTAGAAC